>JAJRPZ010000049.1 GCA_024280495.1 Alphaproteobacteria bacterium | reverse complement strand
CGTTGGATCCAAAGGGCACGGAAATTTCTTTTGCGCGCTTTACGATCACGATAAGCATATTGTAGTGCCTTATCAACGGTTTGCTTAGCAATACGATAACAATTACTCTTACGGCCACGATAACCTTTGGCTAATTTTAAAACTTTTTTCTGACGGGCATGTGTTGCAACACCACGGGTGGATCTAGTCATTGTCTATACTCTTTCTAATAAATTAAATCGTTAATCTTAATCGCCGTACGGCATAAATTTACGAATTGTTTTGGCGTTGGACTCACTCATAACAGTGGTTCCACGAGCTTGACGAATGAACTTATTTGATCTCTTTATCATTCCGTGACGTTTACCAGTTTGGGCCATTTTGACTTTACCAGTAGCCGTCAACTTAAAGCGTTTTTTTACGCTACTTTTTGTCTTCATTTTGGGCATTTTTTCTCTTTCTCGTTAAAGTTTGAGTCTCATATTCAAGGTAAAAAGGCAGCCCTTATAACAGCCACTTACCTAACACTCTTTTATATCTATCAAAAGGCAGTAAAAATTGCAATGGAAAATGAAAAATGAATCTCAAAAATAACCCGCCCCTAGATTTTTTTCTAAATCTCTGATATCATTTTGTTATGACTTATATCAAAAATAAAAAAGATGGGACCTCCTCCAGGAGCGAAAAATCCATCCCTAACCCTTTAAAACAAACAATTCGAGGCTGGATGGTTGTCGCCTGTGGTGCGTTATTTTATATGTATCAATTTTTGATTCGGGTTTCTCCCAACATCATGAATGATGAACTTATGTTTAACTTGTCCATTGATGCCGCTGCCATGGGAGGCATTGTTGGGGCTTATTATTGGTCTTATGCCGCCATGCAAATTCCCCTTGGTATCACAATGGACCGATTGGGGCCACGTTTTTTCCTCTGTGGTGCAGCCCTATTATGCGCCCTTGCTTCCTATATGTTCGGTCATACAACTGACCCCTTAGTTGCTGGTTTTTCAAGATTTCTCATGGGAGCAGGATCTGCTTGTGGCCTTATTGGCACCATTAAACTCGGAACCATTTGGCTGGAACCAAAACATGTGGCTAAGGTCACGGGATTAACAATGCTTTTTGGCACAATAGGGGCTGGACTTGGTGGTGCACCATTAAAACTCCTTCTTCTTGAAGTTGGCCTTACCCACACAATGGAAATACTTGCCGCAATTGGCGTTGTTGTCTCTGTAATTATTTATTTTGTTGTCAGCAATGAACCTGACTTAGATCACCATGATGAACTTCCTGATTTGTATGCTAACCACCACCCTCTTGCTGGCATCTTAAAACTTATAAAAACTCCCCAAACCTGGGTCGTTGCAATTTATGGCATGATTATGTACATTCCCATCACTACCATGGGTATTGCCTGGGGCGTTTCCTTTGTCGAACATGCGAATCAAGTAACTGAAACCATTGCTGCTTCGGTAATATCAGCTATGTTTTTAGGCGCCGCCATTGGTAGCCCCATTTTTGCCTTTACTTCTGATTTTTTGCGCAAGCGAAAATTACCTATGCTTATTGGAACCATTTTAACCTCCAGTGTTTGGTTTTTCATTTTCCTAGTACCTAACATCCCCCTAAGTTGGATGTACGTTCTTTTCTTCATTGCAGGGTTTGCCTATACGGCAAAATGTTTAACTTTTGCCAGCATCTGTGAATTAATGCCTTTACACATGAGTGGTGTTTCCCTTGCCTTTGTAAATATGATCGTGATGACCACTGGAATTATTTTTCATCCTATCATTGGATATTTGCTAGATTCCCATTGGAATGGCACCCTAACTGATAAAGGTGTTCCTGCTTATACAGACGCAGATTATCGTTACGCATTAGTATTAATTCCCATATGTCTCGTATTTTCCGCCGTTGTCCTTTGGTTCATGAAAGAAACTCATCCAGAACGCAAGAAAACAGAATTTCGCGTTCCCTATCAATACGGATCCGTTGTCGATACAGACGTTTTGTAATAAAAAAACGAAATTTTTTTCACTAATCATCTCTGTTTATCATGGGTTATTTTGTCTTTTCAACAACTTCCCCTTTTATGGCGTCTGCTAAATAGAATAAGAGAAGGAGTTGGCATAAGTTTGAATCACTGATAAACTAGTAAATAAATTAATAATAAAAAAAGATTTTACGCTCATGGCTGAGTTTCTATTTTATGTCTTTTCAACACTTCTGGTAGGGTCTGGCCTTGCCGTAATATTTTCAAGAAACCCAGTACACTCTGTTTTATTCCTAATTTTTGCTTTCTTTAATGCAGCTGCTTTATTTATTATGATTGGTGCAGAGTTTCTAGCAACGCTTTTAGTTATCGTTTATGTGGGGGCAGTTGCGGTTCTATTCTTGTTTATCGTCATGATGATGCCTATTTCTTCGGATGATCAAGGACCTATATTTTCAAAATCACGTACCCTTGATGCCTTTCAAACTCTTTTAAACCTTGCGGTCTATGGTATTGTATTCGCAGCAGTTTCTTTGGTCCTTATCTCTATTGCTCCTGTTACTGATATTATTCAATCTGGACAATATTTCAGCCTAGACCATTTAAAAGATATTTTACAAACGTCCTCCTGGTCTATTTTTGCATCCGAAACCCCCATTGCCGTTACTCTTATCACAAGTATTGCAACCCTTCTGTTGGCACGCCAAGCGACTCAATTACTCGTAAAACGATATTTCCTCTCCATTGTTTCTGGATTCGTTGACTCCCTTGCTTTTATGGTTATTTTGGGCCTTGGCTTTATGGGCGTATTCATCAATCTTGCCTTAACTTGGAAAACCTCCCCCCTAAGCGAGGACCTCGTGGCGAGCTCGACCCCACCCATCGATCTCGTTCCCAATACGAAAGCCCTTGGCGGTATCATTTACACGGATTACCTTTTTGCCTTTCAGTGCAGTGGCATTTTATTACTAATTGCTATGATCGGTGCTATTGTGCTTACCCATCGCAAACGAGAGGGTGTTAAAAAACAAAATATCATGGATCAAATTATGCGAGATCCGAAAAAAACTCTCAAAACCCATGACATGCCCCTTGGCAAAGGAGTGGATATATAATGTCCCTTAATCATTTTCTTGTTCTTTCTGCTATTTTGTTTTCCCTTGGCGTATTTGGTGCTTTTTGGGGACGCAAAACCATCATCAATGTTTTGATGGCTATTGAACTTATGCTCCTTGCGGTTAATATCAATTTTGTCGCTTTTTCAGTTTATTTACATGACCTAGTTGGACAAGTTTTCACACTCTTTATTTTGACCGTTGCCGCAGCAGAAGCAGCCATTGGTCTCGCCATACTCGTCATTTATAACCGCAACCGCAATTCAATTAATCTTGAAGATATCAGCACCATTAGAGGCTAAAGGAAAGATGTTAATATGACTTATAATGCATACCTTATTGCCACTCTCGCCCCCCTTATGGGCTTTTTGCTCAACGGGTTTTTCGGGAATTTTTTAGGAAAGCATCTGTCTGGCATTGTGAGCGTTGTTTTTATGGCCGCCTCAGCCTTAAGTGCATGGTCTATTTTCGCCCATGTTTTGCAAGGTGACCTTGAAAAAGAAATGATCACTTTATTTACCTGGATGTCCGTTGGTAACTTTAACATTGCATGGCAACTTTATTTTGACCCCCTAACGGCAACCATGGTTATGGTTGTTACTACGGTATCTTTTCTAGTGCACCTTTATTCCATTGGGTATATGCACCATGATAAATCAGTCCCTCGTTTCATGGCCTACCTGAGTCTTTTCACCTTTACCATGTTGATGCTTGTCACTTCTGGTAATTTGATTCAGCTTTTTTTCGGTTGGGAGGGCGTTGGTCTTGCCTCGTACCTTTTGATTGGATTTTGGCATCATAAGGATTCCGCCAATGCAGCATCAATGAAAGCTTTTATAGTAAACCGTGTTGGAGATGTAGGGCTTGCCCTTGGGATTGCTGCGCTTTATTTGACTTTTGATACCGTTGAAATTGCGCCTATCCTTGAAAACTTGACGACAGCTACTGCCCTTAAATTTACATTTTTTAACCATGAATTTGCCCGCCTAGAAGTTATTGCCTTTTTGCTTTTTATTGGAGCCATGGGGAAATCTGCCCAGATTGGCTTACACACATGGCTTCCCGATGCCATGGAAGGGCCCACGCCTGTATCAGCCTTAATTCATGCTGCAACCATGGTCACTGCTGGCGTTTTTCTTGTGGCGCGCCTTTCTCCTTTATTTGAACTTGCTCCCTATGCAAAAACATTTATCGTCATTATTGGTGCAACAACTGCACTTTTTGCTGGAACAATTGCCCTCACACAAAACGATATTAAACGTGTTATTGCTTATTCAACTTGCAGCCAGCTGGGCTATATGTTTTTCGCTGCTGGACTTGGTGCTTATAACATCGCTATTTTCCATCTTGTAACCCATGCTTTTTTCAAAGCCCTTTTATTTCTTGGTTCTGGTGCTGTCATTCATGCCATGTCCGATGAACAAGATATGCGTAGAATGGGCGGTATTTGGCGTTCTATCCCTGCAACATTTATCCTTATGTGGATTGGGAGCTTGGCCCTTGCGGGTATTCCTTTCTTCTCTGGATTTTATTCCAAAGATGCTATTTTGATGGCCGCGTGGTTTGCAGAAGGTCACACGTCTCAATATGCCTTTGTCCTTGGCATTGGCGCTGCTTTCCTCACGGCCCTTTATTCATGGCGCCTTTTAATCATGACTTTTAATGGTAAAACTCGTGCCCATGAAAAAGTTGTCAGCCATATTCATGAGCCAGGTGCAACCATGCTGATACCTCTTTTACTTTTGGCCGTTGGTGCTATTTTCTCGGGCTATTTTTTCCATGATTTTTTTACAGATTCTGATTTTTGGAAAAAGGCTATTGTTGTTTTACCAACGGAAACAAAGCACGCGCCTCTTTTGGTTCATGAACTGCCGCTCATTGCAGGAACAACTGGCATATTGCTTGCCTTCTATTTCTTTTTTCGCAGACCTTATCTGCCTCAAACAATTGCTGAGTCCTTTAAAGAAATTTATACATTTTTACTCAACAAATGGTTCATCGATGAGCTTTATGAAAAAATATTTATTAAACCTACGCAAAAAGTGGGTTCTTTCCTTTGGAAAAAAGGAGATGAACAAACCATTGATGGTTACGGACCCAATGGTGTTGCCGAAAAAATTATGCGGGCTGCCAATCGCATGAGTCAACTTCAAACAGGATATGTTTACCACTATGCCCTTGCTTTTATGATGGGTTTTGCTGGGTTAATCCTTTTTGTAATGTGGCGTTAAAAACAACGATATTAATAAACGAAAGATAAATTGAAATGATGGGCCTCCCTCTTTTATCCCTGGTGATTTTTCTCCCCTTAAGTGGCATCCCTTTTTTGCTCATGATGCGTGGGGATCACCCTATGGTTTCTAAAAATGCACGTATCGTTGCCCTGTTAACGACTCTCATGACCTTTTTTATATCTTTGATCTTGCTTTTCAATTTTGATAATAGCAGCGCAGACTATCAATTCGTGGAAAAGGCTCGATGGCTTTCAGGATTTAATGCTTTCTACCACGTTGGCGTTGATGGCATATCTATCTTATTTGTCATTCTTTCGACTTTTTTAATGCCCCTTGCCATTCTTGCAAGTTGGGAGTCCATTCAAAAGCGCGTCAAAGAATATATGATCGCCTTTTTAGTCCTTGAGACCATGATGATTGGGATGTTCTGCGCCCTTGACCTCGTTCTTTTTTATGTATTTTTTGAAGGCGTTTTGATCCCCATGTACCTTATTATTGGCATATGGGGTGGAGAACGCCGTATTTACGCCTCATTGAAATTTTTTATTTACACCTTCCTTGGCTCTGTTTTGATGTTGGTGGCTATTGTGGCAATTTTCTTTCAAGTTAATGGCACTGGTATCGAAGAAGCTACTGCTTATACTTTTTCTAGGGACATGCAAATGTGGTTATTTCTTGCCTTTTTTGCTTCTTTTGCCGTCAAAGTTCCCATGTGGCCTGTGCATACTTGGCTGCCTGATGCCCATGTTGAAGCGCCAACGGCTGGCTCTGTCATATTAGCTGGAGTTCTTTTAAAAATGGGCGGGTATGGATTTTTACGTTTTTCACTTCCCATGTTTCCCGAAGCAAGCCAATATTGCGCACCTTTTATTTTCGGTTTGAGCATTATTGCCGTTGTATATACGTCCCTTGTGGCATTGGTTCAAAAAGACATGAAAAAATTAATTGCCTATTCCTCCGTTGCCCATATGGGCCTTGTAACATTTGGCACATTTACTTTCCTCCAAGAAGGTCTACAAGGCGCCATATTCCAAATGGTAAGCCATGGTCTTGTTTCCGCTGCTTTATTCCTTTGTGTAGGTGTTATTTACGACCGCATGCATACACGTCAAATTGACCAATACGGTGGTATCGTGAACCGAATGCCTCTTTATGCCGTTGCCTTTTTACTTTTTACTTTTGCCTCCATTGGCTTACCAGGAACCGCTGGATTCGTGGGAGAAATCCTTATTCTCATGGCAGCCTTTAAAATCAATGGATTTATGGCCTTTGGTCTCGCAACGGGTATGGTCTTAGGGGCAACCTATGCCCTTTGGTTATACAGACGTGTTGTTTTTGGAGCGTTAACAAAAGATAGTCTCAAAAAACTAAAAGATCTTTCGGTGCGGGAGCGTCTTATTCTGGCTCCTCTCGTCATGGCAGTTATTGTGTTTGGGGTTTACCCTCAACCTCTTTTAGATATCAGCGATAAAAGCGTTGCTCGTATCTTAAAAGCTTATAATAATTCTAGAAACCATGTCAATCTTGATGCTGACACGATTTCTTTAACCCAAAAAAACTCTATTCTCGTGACAGAAAATACATCTACCTTTTTCCATAGACTTCAAGGGGACTCCTAAAATATGTCTGTAGCTTCTAAAATAGTAATGGCGCCCAATATGCTTCCCGATTCCGTCAATGCTCTTCCAGAAATTTTTCTTTGTTTTTGGGCGCTGGTTATTTTGATGATTGGTGTTTTTCAAAAAAAAACAGACCGTGAAGGTATTTATTATTTTTCTTTCCTAGGTCTCTTTATCGCTGGCGCTATGATTTATATTTCAAAAAGCACCTATGGCTATGCCTTTAATGAAATGCTACGCATTACCCCTTTAACTCAAATTCTCAAACTCCTTATTACGGCAAGTGTTATTGCAGTGTTTTATATGACCTTTAAACACTTTCCCCGAGAGCAATTGAATAAATTTGAATATCCAGTTTTATTGATTTTATCAACGGTTGGTATGATGATTATGGTGTCTGCCAATGACCTTATTAGCGCTTTTTTAGGTCTAGAGATTCAAAGTTTTGCCCTTTATATTTTAGTTGCTATGGCGCGAGATCGTCGAAGTGCTAACGAAGCTGGCATTAAATATTTTGTGCTGGGCGCCTTAGCCTCAGCCTTTTTTCTCTTTGGTGCCAGTTACTTATATGGTTTCACGGGTACCACTGTTTTTGGTGACATCGCGGGCGTATTGAAAGATTCAGAAACACTTCCCATCCCCATTGCAATTTCCTGTGTAATGATTCTCATGGCCATTGCCTTTAAAATATCCATCGCCCCCTTTCACATGTGGACACCAGATGTTTATGAAGGTGCGCCAACGCCAGTAACTGCCTTTATCGCAACCGCCCCTAAGGTTGCTGGATTTGCACTCCTATTGAGCTTTCTTCAAATTGTTTTTGCCCATCATTCTGATTTATGGCTCCCGATTTTATCAGCCCTTGCGGTTTTAAGTATTCTTGTGGGCTCTTTTGCAGCACTTTTTCAAAAGAAACTCAAACGTCTTTTGGCCTATAGTTCTATTTCCCATATGGGATTTGCTCTTCTTGGCTTCCTGAGCCTCAACGGACAAAGCTTTGAGAATGTCTTCAACTATTTGATTATTTATATGATGATGACCATTGGCGCCTTTGCTGCCCTTATGACCTTGCGTAAACGGGGACAATTATTGGAAAATATTGATGACCTTGTGGGGCTTTCAAAGGATGCCCCTCTTGTGGCGCTTTGTATGACTATTCTTCTTTTTTCTCTCGCAGGTGTTCCGCCTTTTGCAGGTTTCTTTGCTAAATTATTCGTGATTCAAAATGCCTTAAGTGGTGAAAGTTATTTAGCTGCTATAATTGCCGTCCTTGGGAGCGTTGTTTCTGCTGCTTATTACTTGCGTGTGATTAAAGCCATGTACTTTGACACACCTCCTGGCGGTGACCATACCCTTACAATTGATAAATCTATCCCTTTCCAAACTACATTAGTCCTAGTGACGTCGACTTTGTTGGTGAGTTTTTATATTTTGATGCCCTCTCTGTTTACCTTGGATGTTGCAACATACTTGCTGCCTCGCTAGTTATAAGTGGTTCTAAAGTGAGCGCCTCTGAAGCACATCTTTTTTAAATTTTCGAATTATGTATGCTGAACTCTATAAAACGTGTCCTATAAAAGCAACCTTTTATAAGACACGTTCTATATCTTCAAATTTCCTACAAAAGCCCTGACATTGATACCTGGTTCGTGAGCTTGTTATTCAAGAACAAACAGAACCATATTTTTCATCAATTTTAGTATTTCTTCCTTGGAATTTTCAACATTAAAATCCTGGTAATTTTCTCCGTAAACTTCAGAGGAAAAGCCTGCATATTTCAACACTGCCGCAACTGAATAAAAGAACTTACGATTGGCTCTCCACTCATCCGTATCCCACATAGAATGGTAAATCCCTCCATTTTCATCTTTCGAGTAGCGAATCATTGCGGGATAGGCATCAGATGACAAATGATAAAAATCAATGAATTCATTACGAATATCATCTGGTGCATTCTCAAATAAACCTGAATAGATCAAATCATCATTTTCACCGAAAATTGATGCTTTATAGAAATCTTCACGCTCCATAGTCGCTGCATTATCCGTGAAATATTCTTCCAAAACACCCTTAGAATGCTTCCACATCTTTGCCAATACACTTTCTGTCTCCATATTGGGTCCATAGGCCGTTTCTGGAGTATGTCTTAGAAGTTCATGAGCAATATAAAAAAGGGCGATTTTATGCTTTTTATAAGTATCTTTATGTTCCTCTTTAAGTCCTTTGATTTTATCCCAAGCAAACTTTATTGATCTTCTTTTGGCCTCTGCATGCTTTATATTGATGAGATGCTTATTTTTGTAATCGTCGGAATCTTCAAAATTTATGTGACCCTCTGGATCAAAAGTGGTATGTGGTGCTGATTCCCCCATATGTAAAATATCATGAACGGTTGTAAGTGCATACTCATCTCCCCCCCAAGCGTTCCCATGGCCTCCATTTTCAAGGGTTTCTAATTGGAATCCAATCAAAACTCTACCATTACTACGCTCTTCTAAATAATGCTCGAAGGAAAAATAAGGGCTTCCAGACTCATTCCAATACGGAACTAAATTCTCACCATAAAATGAAGGTATTACAAGCCCTGTATATAGCTCAATAAGGTCGTCCGTAACTCTTTGGATAGCAACTGAGTCACTTTCTTGATTATTCATCAGACTATTAATAGTCCTAGAAACGACTCCAGAAATTTCAGAATGTGATAATTTCCATAAGTCTCCATAATTATTCAAAAAACCTTGAAAAGGTTTAAAGAAAAAGAGGTCTGAATTGAGATGCGGATTCAAAGAAATCGTGATTTGAAGAAGGCTATAAAAAAGATGGTTCATCCCAAAATTCTTGTCATAGGATAATTTATTTCCCGTTTGTTGATAGTAGTTTGAAATACTGTCTTTTTTTTCGGGATGTAGCTCTGCGGCTTTAGTGCAAAAATTTGTGTAATACCCCCCAAATAAGTTGTCTGTTTCATCATGTTTACTTGAGGAAAATCCTTCCGTGGAAATGAGAGACAAAAATCCAAATGTGAATACGAGAGGAAATATTATTTTTAGTTTCATAACAATCAGTCCTTTTATTATTAATAATTTTATCAATCATCTGATATCTAAATAACCATTAACATTAACATTGTCAACTATAAAATAATCGTATGTAATTATTTAAATATAATTTAATATTCATAATTACCCTAAGACGTTAAAATCTCTCTCAAATAATGTTGACCTCATAACATCTCTCAAAGCCTTAGTAAAAAGACAATAATCTCCTTTCATCAAGGTTTAGATGAGTGTATTTTGACATGGCAACTCCTTTTTCTGTCGTTTGTTTATTTAGTAAAGATTATGGCACAAAAGGAATTGCACTTCAGAGTTGAATCTGCCCATTAGTCTCCTAGACTGGAACCTTTTTAGAACCACTATAATAATCGGATTTTCTATGCTCACTAAAAAAATTGAATGGCACTCTCATTATTTTCATACTGTTTCCTCCACCATGGACATGGCAAAAGATCTTTTAAAGCAAGGTCATACGCCCCCTTTCTATGTTCTTTCTGATCAACAATCTTTTGGGCGAGGACGGTATGAACGACAATGGCAGTCTCCAAAAGGAAATTTATATCTGACCCTTGTTACGCCTTTGAAAAACTTGGAGTCAGCCCCCTTTTATGCCTACATCACGGCCCTTTCTGTGCTTGATGCAGTCCGTGATCTCTTGCCAAATATTGCTCATAGCCTCACCCTCAAATGGCCCAATGACATTCTGCTAAATTCAAAAAAAACAGGAGGTATTCTATTGGAGATTCAGGATGACAAAATAATTATCGGCATTGGATTGAACATCACCTCACACCCACAGGATACTGCCTTTACTGCAATACATCTGTGTTTGACTAAAGAAAGCCTTTCGCCACAAGATATAACCTCTGCAATCACTCAACAATTTGACAAATGGCAGGGAATTTTTGAAGAAGAAGGGTTTGGCCCCCTAAAATTTTACTGGTTAGATAATAGAGATCCAAAGCATCAACAAGTCTCTATTCACCCCAACCGCGGTGAACCTGGGGAATGTTGTAACAACGAACATCAAATTCAGGGGCGTTTTCATGATTTAGATGGGCGAGGCTGTCTTATTATTGAAGAAATTGATTCTAAAGGTATAATTACTCTCACAAAACACAGCACTGGCGATGTTTTTTTTATTTAAGTGACTCAACTCTTATAAAGTTATTTCCCCCCCCCTTTATAGAAATCTCTCTATTTCCGTTGTTCTCTATTTCAGTTACAATACAGCTAATAAAAACAATTGGGAGTATCAAACATGTCAGCGAACAAAAGCAATGGAACAGACGTCACCCTTATTTATGGGGATGGTATCGGTAAAGAAGTTGTTGGGGCCACTAAAAAAATCATCGATGCTTCTGGGGTAAAAATAAATTGGCATGTATGTGAAGCTGGCGCTGAAGTATTCAGACGCGGCATTGCATCTGGTGTGACTGACGAAACTTTAGAATCCATCAAAAAAACACGCTTGGTTTTAAAAGGTCCCCTTGAAACTCCCGTTGGTTTTGGCGAAAAAAGCGCCAATGTTACCTTGCGTAAGCTTTTTGAAACCTATGCTAATACCCGTCCAGTTCGCGAGTTTCCTAACATTGATACTCCTTACAAAGGGCGTGGCATTGATATCATGATTGTCCGTGAAAACGTCGAAGATTTATATGCGGGTATTGAGCATATGCAAACTCCAGGCGTTGCCCAAACCTTAAAACTTATCACCCGTAAAGGTTGTGAAAAAATCTGTCGTTTTGCCTTTGAATTAGCCCGCGCAGAAGGCCGTAAAAAAGTGCATTGTGCAACCAAAGCTAACATCATGAAATTTTCTGAAGGCATGCTTAAACACGCCTTTGAAGATGTTGCAAAAGACTTTAAAGATATTCAAGCCCATCATATTATTATTGATAATTGCGCGCACCAATTGGTACGCACCCCCGAAGATTTTGATGTCATCGTGACGAGCAACATGAATGGAGATATATTGAGTGACCTTGCATCTGGCCTTGTGGGTGGGCTAGGATTCGCACCAGGGGCTAACCTTGGAACGGATATAGCTATTTTCGAAGCCGTTCATGGTTCTGCTCCTCTATTTGCTGGTAAAAATGTCATTAATCCTATTGCCGTTCTTTTATCAGGAGTCATGATGCTCCGCCATATCGGAGAATTTGAAGGAGCTCAAAAAATCGAACAGGCCGTTTTATCAACTCTCGAAGATGGCGTTTATACTCAAGATGTTCACAAAAATGACGGTGCCGTTTCCACAACAGAATTCACCGATGCCATCATTGAACGTTTTGGCCGCACCTCAACTTTTTGGTCAAGTAGAGATTATAAAAAAATAAAAATGCCATTACTGCCTGACAATCGAAAATATGTCCCCGTCAAAAGTCAAAAAGTGCAAGGACTTGATGTATTTTTGGATACCGAAGAAGACGTAATGGTCCTTGGTAAAACTCTAGAGTCTTTGGTGAGTGACCTTCCTGTAAACCTCAAAATGATCGGTTCTAAGGGCGTGAAAGTTTACCCAGCCGTTAATGGTCTTTTGCCCGACATGGTGGATCATCTTCAAGCTCGTTTTATGATAAATAATGATAATGAGATGGATCACGCCATGACTATGGAAGTGATGAGTCGTGTGGCCTCGAAATATAATTGGATGCATCTTGAACGCCTTACTGATTTTGACCAGGTGCCTGGATATTCTAAAGCTCAAGGTGAAGACTAAAATTGTAAAAACTCTATAAAATAGAATCCCTTACAGTGCTTGACGCTGTTGAAAAAATCCAGTATTTTTGAATGGAGTTTTATAAAACAAAGCTCTTTTGCGTCCATGGATCGGTGCTTTTAAAGGTCGTACCGTGGGCCTTCTTTAGTCTAATAGATAGAGGAGATTAATCTATGACATCTACATTTAAACCCTTACATGATCGTGTTCTTGTGCGTCGTGTCGAACAAGAATCCAAAACAAGTGGTGGTATTATTATTCCAGATAGTGCCAAAGAAAAACCCATAGAGGGTCACGTTGTTGCCGTTGGCTCAGGTGCCCGTGATGAAGCAGGGAAACTTATTGCCCTTGATGTCAAAGCTGGTGATACCATCATTTTCGGTAAATGGTCTGGCACAGAAATCAAAATTGATTCAGAGGATCTTCTCATTATGAAAGAGTCTGATATTTTTGGTATCAAAGCTTAATCTCTGTTATTTTATATAAGGAATTTTAATCATGTCCGCAAAAGACGTAAAATTTTCAACTGATGCTAGAAATCGCATGCTTCAAGGAGCAAATATTCTAGCAAATGCCGTTAAAGTAACCTTGGGGCCTAAGGGTCGTAATGTTGTTTTGGCAAAAAGTTTTGGCGCGCCGCGCATTACTAAAGATGGCGTTTCCGTCGCAAGAGAGATCGAACTAAAAGATCCTTTTGAAAACATGGGTGCCCAAATGCTCAAAGAAGTCGCCAGTAAAACCAATGATATTGCTGGTGATGGAACAACAACGGCAACGGTTCTTGCTCAATCTATCATAAACGAGGGCGCAAAGTCTGTGGCTGCAGGCATGAACCCTATGGATCTAAAACGTGGTGTTGATAAGGCTGTGAAAGCTGTGATTGACCATTTACAAGCTGCCGCACGCCCTGTTTCCACTAACGAAGAAATCGCTCAGGTCGCGACGATCTCTGCCAATGGTGAAAAAGAAATCGGCACTATCATCGCCGAAGCCATGGAACGTGTTGGTAAAGAAGGTGTTATCACCATCGAAGAAGCCAAATCCTTTAATACAGAGTTGGACGTTGTGGAAGGAATGGAATTTGACCGTGGTTATATTTCCCCTTATTTCGTGACTAATTCTGAAAAAATGATTGCGGATCTCGAAAATCCTTTCATCTTGATCATCGAGAAAAAACTCTCAACTTTGCAACCAATTTTACCAATCTTGGAACAAGTTGTTCAATCCAGCCGCCCCCTTTTGATTATTGCAGAAGACGTTGAAGGCGAAGCATTGGCAACACTTGTTGTGAACCGTTTACGTGGTGGCCTTAAAGTTGCCGCTGTAAAAGCACCTGGCTTTGGTGATCGTCGCAAAGCCATGTTGGAAGATATTGCCATTCTAACTGGTTCTCAAATGATTTCCGAAGACCTTGGTATGAAATTGGAAAATGTAACTCTTGATATGCTAGGTACCGCCAAGCGTGTTGCCATCACGAAAGAAAACACAACAATTGTTGACGGCGTTGCGGGACAAGACGTTGTCG
>JAJRPZ010000048.1 GCA_024280495.1 Alphaproteobacteria bacterium | reverse complement strand
TACTGCTTAAAGTTGCAGCTCCATTTCCATGGTGAAATCCAAACAATTTGTAGGTGCTGTAATTTCTGACTCAATTATCATTTCCTCTTGGGGGATATCTTCAGGATTGTTACTTTTAAATGTCTGGTAAATTACTCGGTAGCACATGCTCATTTTAAGGGGCCTTATATCTAATTGATACAATCTACCATATCACATAACTCCACTAAAATCACTCAGTTCATTACACTTCCTATAGAAATAGACCCTGGAAAAAGTTACATCTTTCCATGGGTCCTAATATGAATATTCATGCTTTAAAAATGACAACTGACAGAGTCGGTGATCGTGACGTTTTGGATCAACCCTGCTGACTCAAAGAGAATCGGCTCAAAAAAAATAAAGGCATCATCATCGCCAACATTATTATTTTCTGGAATTCCTTTGGAACATGCGACTCTCAAAAAATAGGATAATTCTGCCTTAAGTCATCGGAACCAGGCATCCCGAACAAAGCCGATCCGATGGGTATTGTAATTTTCTATTTAGTAATATCAATTTGTTGTTCTGCAAGCCTTGCTTCAATATCATAAATAATAGTTGAAATATCACCTGTATTGTACCAACCATTCAAAACTTCAAAATATCCCAAAAGGTCTTTTCGAACTTCATATAATTCCTCTGTGTTCATATCTCCATCTTTAAAATTTTTGATTTTTTTACGCACGACTTTAAGGGTGCTTTCAAGTTCTTTTGTTTTATCCTCGGCAATATTTGCGACACCAGTCGCATCTTTTATAATTCCCCCAACCGTATTCATAAGAAGTCCAAGCGGCACTTTTATGCTTTCTGGCAATAGGATCAATGCAGGTTTTAAAATATCGCCAGCATTTCCAAGAAATTCTGTTAGGGAAACAAGACCTTTTTTTGCGTCTCTAATCAATGATTGAACACCACCGAAAAATTCTGCGAATTCGACTTTACCGTCTCCATTTGGATCAAATGCATTTTGAAGGTGTTTATAAGCGCCATGAATCATTTTAACAAAGGTTATTTTGATATCTTCAAAATCAATATCTCCATCACCATCTTGATCCTTAAGGCCTAAAAAGGCAGCGATTTTTTCACCTAGACTAACGTGACCATCACCATTTATATCACGAGGATCCAATTCAAGGGCTTGGATAATTGCACTTTTTACATTGGGATCAATTTGATCCTGTTTAGGTAGTATGTCAGTAACACGAGACGCTATTCCAAAAGAAAGTTTTTTTTCATCGCCAAGATTATCATTTTCGGTATTCTCTATAACAAAGGAAGACATAGTAAGTGAGGTAGGAACTGACGTTTTTACGTTATCTGGAATTATGTCACCAGAATCAATATTACTTCCCCAGGCCATGTTAATGCTCAAGACAAGAGCAAGAGTGGATATTGAACCTATAGCTTTTGTTTTTCTTTTATTTTTTTTTGGTAAAGAAGATGTTGTAAAATTAATCATTGATTGCTCCTGTAAGGCTACCCAGTTGATAAAGCTATAAAGAAAGAAGGGTGCTTCTGAAAATTATCTTCAAAGGAGAAAATTAATAAAAGGTTAATATTTTTTTATTTCCTAGGGGGAACTGATATAGTAGCTTCTTTTTCAGAGTTTTCTATAGTCGTTTCAAAAAGGTTCCAGTCTAGGAACGAGGGACCAACGCCTATAATTTATAGGCACGGGAGCGACTGACGACGTCTGGAACTTTTTTGAAAGTAAATGTAATGAACTGAGTGATTTTAGTGGAATTATGTGATATGGTAGATCGTATTAATTAGATATAAGGTCCCCTTAAAATCACTCAGTTCATTACACTGCAAAGACCAGTTGCTTAAAGATTAAGAGATTCGGGCAGCGGTGCGTTCGGATATTTTTCTCGATACCAACTAACATATTCTTCAAGGGAAACATTGTTTTCTTCTAGATAAGTATTAAATCTAAGGTTTTCCAGCCTATGTTCACGTATATCATGTTCAGAAAAACATCTTTGATAAAAGGGTTCTGTAATCCAATAATCAGCCTCATATGAATTCCAATTTTCGGGAGCCTCATGTCTAAGAGCATCAACCACTTTTTTAGAATTAGCCATGAATTTATCTGGTCTGTCGGTAACCTCCATAACTTTTTCACCAAGATCATAAAACCACTTGGCTTTTTTATCTGAATACCCCGTTGAATATATATCAGCTCTAGGATTATTATTTCTATTTGGGTTTGATGAATAATTAGTATTAGAAAAACGATTTTTTAATTTTCCTAAAAGAGGCGTTAGACTTCTAATTTCAGGGTCTACCTCATCAAGAAATGAGGGCAAAGATCCCGACGCTGAAGAAACAAAAAATAAACTAAAAAATCCAAATATAACTTTATACACATTAAAACTCCAATATTTCAAACTGTACAATATATCATTGAGTTATATTTACAACTTAAGTAAAATAAAATTTTACTTTACTTAAGTTCTATCCAAAAACCCTTAGCTATATTTAGTGATGAATATTGCCCCGAATAAAAAAATTATTATAGGAACCTCTGTAAAAGATTTACAGAGTTCTCCTTGCATTTTTAATCTTTTTTCTTTGGTTTTTTAGTCGCAGATTTTTTAACGGGTTCTTTTTTAGGGGGCGCTGATTTCTTATCTTTTTTTGCAGGTTTCACCACAAGTTTAGGCACACCTACCTTGGGAGTGGATGATTTAGGTTTTGCATTTTTATCTTTCATATGCTCGCTACGGTCAATTTTTTTACCATTAATAATATCAGTGATTTCAATGCCCGTTAAGGTTTCATATTCCAGTAAGTTTTGTGCCAAATCTTCCAGTTGTTTTGCATTTCTTTTGAGGCATTTCGTTGCATAAACATAGGCTTCATCTATAAACCTACGTACTTCTGCATCAATTTCTTGGCTTGTTTGATCTGACACCCCTGGGCGACCAGCAGAAGGTTGGCCAAGGTAGTTTTGATCATTGTCACCACCATAGGAAATGGGACCCATTTTTTCAGACATACCCCAATTTTCAACCATTCTTTTCGCCATATTTGTGGCATACGAAATATCCGATGATGCACCTGTCGTTACTTTATCATGGCCAAAAATGAGTTCTTCAGCGACACGCCCTCCCATGGCAACGGCAAGATCAGCTTGTAGTTGTTGACGGGTGATGGAAATTTTATCTCGTTCAGGCAACCGCATCACCATACCAAGGGCACGGCCGCGCGGAATGATAGTTGCTTTGTGAATAGGATCGGACCCCTCTGTTAAAACTCCTACAAGGGCGTGCCCCGCTTCATGGTAAGCTGTTAGTTTTTTTTCATCATCACTCATGGCCATAGAACGGCGTTCGGTCCCCATCATAATTTTATCTTTCGCAAATTCAAAATCACTCATGGTGACAACTCTTTTATCTTGGCGGGCTGCCACAAGGGCGGCTTCATTCACAAGATTTTTAAGATCTGCCCCTGAAAAACCAGGAGTACCACGGGCCAACACATGACGATCCACATCACTAGCCAGAGGTACTTTGACCATGTGAACCTTTAGAATGGCATCGCGCCCGTTGATATCAGGAAGGGAAACTTCCACTTGACGGTCAAAACGGCCAGGTCGCAAGAGGGCTGGATCTAAAACATCAGGACGGTTGGTAGCAGCAACCAAAATAACGCCTTCATTGGTTTCAAAGCCATCCATTTCCACAAGAAGTTGATTCAATGTTTGTTCACGTTCATCGTTACCACCGCCCATGCCGCTTCCACGGTGGCGACCAACGGCATCGATTTCATCGATAAAAATAATACAAGGCGCATTTTTTTTACCCTGTTCAAACATGTCACGCACACGGCTTGCGCCAACCCCTACAAACATTTCAACAAAGTCAGACCCTGAAATAGAGAAAAAAGGAACACTGGCTTCACCAGCAATGGCCCTCGCCAAAAGGGTTTTACCCGTTCCTGGGCTTCCCACCAATAAAACGCCTTTAGGAATTTGCCCCCCTAATTTTTGAAACTTACGGGGGTCTTTTAGGTAGTCAACAACTTCTTCAACTTCTTGTTTTGCTTCATCCACACCAGCCACATCGGCAAAGGTAATTTTACCTTGCTGTTCTGTTAAAAGCTTGGCTTTAGATTTCCCAAACCCCATGGTTTTATTGCTTCCCGATTGCATTTGACGTAAGAAAAAGAGCCATACACCAATCAAAAGAAGCATAGGAAACCACCCAAGGAGAACGGACCACCACGTGTTGCCAGTTTCCGTAGAAGCGGCCTTAATATTCACATTGTTTTTCAAAAGGCGCTCGACAAGGGCTGGGTCATTGGGCACATCAACATTAAAGCTTTTGCCATCGTTGAAACGACCGACCACATGGTTTCCCTCAATCATAGTCTCGGCAACACGGTTGTTTTCAACGGCATTGATGAAATCCGTATAAGTTAAGTCCTGTCCTTCAAGGCGATCAGACCCTGTTTGGAACATATTATAAAGGGCCAGGACAAAGAGTCCAATTATGACCCAAAGGATAAGATTTTTGCTGTTATTGCCCATGTAGAGTAAAGTCCTATTTAATAAATGATTGTTCTATTATCAAAGATATTCGTCTAAATGAAAAGGTTAGAATGGCGATTTTCCAATAAAAGTGCAAAAAAATGTTTTAAATGTGTGATTTTCTTGCTCATCTAGAAGGCATGAAGGTAAATAAATTTCAGTATTTTTTTTGAGAATGGGTAAAGACCAAAGGGCATACCTCGGGGTTTTAACGTTTTTTAAAAAAGGATTTTGCTCAAGGACATTCTTCCAATTGTCATCACCCATGGGATGGAGAGTGTAATCACAGGTATTTTCTACCCCACTGCATAAAAACCGTTGGTCAAATAAACGCAGCATTCCCATTTTTTCTCTTTGTTTTTTGACCAGTTTATATTCACGAGCGACCACAATTTTCTTTTGCTTTAAGGAAATGCGACACCCTTTTAAAGTTTGGGGAAAAACCTGTTTTGAGGATAAATTTTCAATGAGTTGAAGAATAGCGTTGCTTGAAGGTGGGTGATCTCCAACGCCATAAATCACGAAAATATAAGAAAGAAGAATGCATTGAAATTCTAGGGGGAGCTTTAAAAAAGAAGGGTAATCAAGGGCTAGATACCCAAGGGGGGATTGCAGTGCGTGTTCAGTTAAAAACCGAGTAACCCACCCCTCAAAACCCTGTCGTACTTTCTGAAAATCAATGGATTTATCCAGGGGAAATGAGTTTTCATTCAAGTAAATTCGCCAAAAAACACGTTCGAATTTTTCATTCTTATTACTGGGATCGGTGACCCATGACATATTTTTCATGTGTAAATAATTTTGGAGGTCACATTTACTGAGATTGAGAAAGGGACGGTGCAAGTTAATACCCTTAAAATGAGCTTTGTCACGGATTCCCCCCATGCCTAAAAGCCCACTGTTTTGGCGAAGGCGCATCAATTGGGTTTCTTCTTGATCTCCTTGATGATGACCTAAAAAAAGGTCCTTACATTTGTTTTCAAGGCACCAGTGATGTAAAATATCATAGCGCTTGCTGCGGGCTCTTTTTTGAATGTTTCCCTTGAGAGTGGTGCCATTTTTAGTATAGAGACTGGACTTATCCAGGGTGAGAATCTGAACTTTAATCCCATGGCCTGTTAATTGTTTATGAACGGACTGAGCTTCCAGTGCTGATTCAGGGCGCACTTGATGGTCAACAATAAGAGCCGTTAAATCTTTAATAGAGTCGCGCAATAATAAAGTCAAAGCCAGACTATCGCTTCCTCCAGAAACTGCAACGGCGGCATTTTCTAAGGTAGGAATAGATATATTTTTTAGCGACATCTCAATTCTTTTTGAAGGCGTTCTTTCATTATTTTCAAAGTAGGAGGGATCTTATCTTTATTTTTTAAGTCCTTTGATAATTGTTTTAAGGAAAGACAAGCATCTCGACGCTTTCTTATTTTTTTAAGGGAAATTGCTAGTTTGTAAAGAATCTCTGGAAGGCGTTCTTCCTCCCCTTGAAAATTAAGGAGAGGTCCCCCCTTGTTTTTCCGTAGAGCTTTCAAAACGCCGTATGCTTGGCCATATGCAATGGATGCCGCGGCAAAATCATGCTGTTGTGATTTCATTTCCCCCATCCAAAAATGCGTAAGAACGGCTTCTGGGCTGTCCTTATATGTCTTAAGAATTTCTTCAAAAAGAGGAATAGCAAGGTCAAGACGTTGTTGAGAAAGATAATGACGAGCTTGCTGATATATTTCACTCTGTGGTGATTGAACAAGAACTTTCTGGCCTTGAGGATTTTCTATAATATCTTCCTTATTTAAATCAAAAGAAGCCTCTGGATCAATTTTTTCAGGTAAGAATTCTTCCGTAATATTAACATCTTGAAAGGAAGGAGATGGCGCTTTTGAAGGAGGAACTCCAAGGGAAGAGTCCAAAGCAGATTGTGAATCAATAGTCCCAGAAGATAAATTGTTTATATGCAACGGCTTTGCGTTCAAATGGATTTCATCAATTTCTTGTTCCAGGGCAGCAATG
>JAJRPZ010000047.1 GCA_024280495.1 Alphaproteobacteria bacterium | reverse complement strand
GCTAGCGCCAATGGCAATGGCCATAAGAAAGCTGTCAGGATTTACTTCTAAGCTTTGGGCAATGGAAACGGCAATTGGGGCCATGATAATTGACGTCGCCGCATTATTCATAATATCCGTTAAAAACATCGTGATGACCAGCAGTAATGTTAAAAGAGTTACTGCTGAAAGTGTTGGTGATTCTCCGATAAAAAATTTTACTGCCATGGCAGCAGCCCCCGTTGTTTCAAATGCCATGCTGATGGGAATCATTGCACCAAGGAGAATAATAATAGGCCAATCGATGCTGTCATAAAATTCTTTAACATCTAATGTTTTTGTTAGGACCATCATAAGCGCACCAGCGGACATGGCAATGGGGGCTGGTACAACTTTTAAAGCCGTTAAAAGAATGGCTGAGGCAAAAATAGCAATGGCTTGATAAAGTTTTCGTGAGCCTCCAATGCGTAACGCTCGTTCGGCCAAGGGCATAAGGCCAAAGGTTGTAATAGCAGTGGATAATCTTTCGGAAGGGCCTTGAATCAGTAAAACATCACCAACTTTTAAAGTGAATGATTTAAGACGTCCTTTATAGGAGTGACCTTGCCTTGAAACCCCCATGAATTTTATACCATAACGTCGTTTGAACCCAATATCTTCTACTTGGCGCTCATTAATAGAAGAACTTGCCCCCAAGACGACTTCGATTATTTCTTGATCATTTGGTGATTTGTTAGCTTTGGCATTATTAAACTTATGGGTGTCATCGGATCCTTTAATTAGCAGGTCATATTTAGAACAAAAACGATCCAAATCATTGGGAGAAGATTCAACAATGAGGATATCACCTTGTTGGTAAGACTGATTTTTTGGAATCACTATAAAACGCTGATTGTTGCGAATAAGGGAAAGAATTTTAACGTGGCTGTTTTTTATTTTTTCTAACAACTGCTCATGATTTAAATTAATAAATTTCGATCCACTTTTTACTTGAACTTCAGTCACATAATTATCAATTTTAAGAAGGTCCTCAAGGGGGGTTTTACTGGCACGTGTTTTGGGAATAAAACGCCATCCCACAAGGCAAATAAAGAGAACCCCTGACGCGGCAACAATAAAACCAACGGGAGAAAAATCAAACATAGAAAAAGCTGCACCGAGACTTTTTTCGCGAAATGAGGAGATAATGATATTGGGGGGCGTGCCAATCAAGGTACCAAGGCCTCCAAGAACCGATGAGAACGCAAGGGGCATTAAAATAAGAGAGGGAGATTTTCCAACTTTTTTTGCCGTTGCAATGGCAACAGGCATCAAAAGGGCAAGGGCCCCCACATTGTTCATAAAGGCAGAAAGGATCATAGCCACAAAACAAAGACCGAAAAGATAAAGGTAAAAGTTAGACGTGAGGGGCGTGAGGGCTTGGGATAAAAGATCAGTTACACCATTATTAGCAAGGGCCTTGGACAAAATAAGGACCGATGCAACGGTGATAACTGCCGGGTGACCAAAACCTGCAAAAGCGCTTGAGGTTGGAATAACTCCTACAAAAACTCCAAGGAGCATGCAGCCAAGGGCCACAAAATCATAACGCCATTTTTCCCAAATAAAAAGAACTAGAGAAATAGCAATAATAATTAAAATAAGGAGTTGATTATCGTTCATTGTTTGGCCTGCCCTGTTTTTTTTATCCCGCCCTGTTTTTTTAGAGATTACTAAGTATTAATTTTTTTTAGAGGAAATAAGGTGGATGGAACCAGTCTCCTGATCTTTAAGGTTATCATCTTGGGTGATTTGAGGTTCAGGGGCAGGGGCTTCAAGGGTTTCCTTGACTCTGGAGGCTAAGACCTTAAGGCTGAAAGGTTTGGCAAGAAATCTTATTCTTTCTTCCAGACGCACCATGTCTCTGAAGGCATCCTCGGCATACCCAGAAATAAACATAACACGCATTTGAGGGAAAAGTTTTTCCGCCTCTTTCACAAGGTTAGGACCGTCCATTTTTGGCATAACTACATCTGTGATCAAAAGATCTGGTGCGTCCAGCCCATCGCGATGGCGCTCTTTCAAAACGTCCAAGGCTTCTTGACCATTTTGAGCCTGATCAACAGTGTATCCTTTATCGCGAAGGGCCCTTGCAGCAAAGAGCCTGACGGCATCTTCATCCTCGGCTAAAAGGATAGTTCCTTTGCCCGTTAAATCTTTGAAATTCATATGTTTTTCATGGCCATCGTGGATTTTGGTAGCCGCCTGTTTTTTCTCTAATTCTGATTGTGTATGTTGAGGTAATAAAATAGTAAATTTTGTTCCAACACCAACGGTAGAGTCAACGCTGATATGACCATCTGTCTGCTTAACTGTTCCATAGGCTGTTGCAAGACCAAGCCCCGTACCCTCACCAAAGTCTTTTGTCGAAAAGAAGGGGTCAAAAACCTGCTCTAGATTTTTACGTTTGATTCCCTGTCCATCATCGATAACTTCGATTTGGATATAAGGTCCTGCTGGCATGGTTTCATGGTCGACAAGGGTCGGTTTTTTCAATGTTATTAGTTTGGTTATGATGCGCACG
Organism: Alphaproteobacteria bacterium; assembly: GCA_024280495.1. GTDB lineage: Bacteria > Pseudomonadota > Alphaproteobacteria > Caedimonadales > UBA9215 > UBA9215. The sequence continues at coordinate 32,398 of JAJRPZ010000047.1, read as the reverse complement.
CTCCCTTCGCCAATAATTGCATCTTTGGCATTTACCACTAGATTTATAATGACTTGTTCGAATTGGGAGCGATCAACTTTAATGAAATCAACGGAACGATCATGGGTAATTTTAAGTTCAATGCGCGATCCAATAAGGCGCTGCAAGAGGATTGAAAGGTCAGAAAGAACTTCGGAAACATCAAGAATAGTTGGTTGGAGAGTTTGTTGCCTAGAAAAAGCTAAAAGTTGCCGAACTAAATTAGTTGCACGATTTGCATTTTGTTTGATCTGCATGATATCTGTGAAGGATTGATCTCCAGGAGAGAGACGCATAAGAAGAAGGTCACAAAATCCAATCATAGCCGTGAGAAGGTTGTTGAAATCATGGGCAATACCACCAGCTAGTTGTCCAAGGGCTTGAAGTTTTTGAGAGTGAGCTAAGCGTAGTTGGATATTACGTTGCTCTGAGTTATCAAAAATTTGGAGGTAATACCCTTTGAAATCTTCGGAACCATCGGAAAAAGAAATGGGCATCATATAGGCAATAACGTTGTCCCCCCATGAAAATTCCAATTCAATGGCGGCACCCTTTTTTTTGGTTTCAAGGAGCGAAATAATATCATGGGATATTTCTTTGGCGCAGGTCGGTGCGAGAAGATCCACAAATTTTGATTCAATGGGGGCTTTGACAGTTCTCAGAAAAATATTTTTAAATGTTGCGTTGTACCCTTGAATGAGTCCTTTATTATCCAAGATGACATTGCTCGATGGGGTGATATGAAAAAGGTCATTGGCCTTTAAGGCCCGTTGAAAATTCGTATTGGGTGTGAACAGATATTCTGTGTTTCTTGGTGTGAATGACCAGTAAACCAAATTTCCTTGTTTCGTGTGACGGACTTTAAAAGGAAAAGGGGTTTGATCTTCGCTTGAAAAATTGAAGGTTGCATCTTGGTCGTCACTTGAAGTCCATGCCTGAGTAACAAACTTATGAAATTTATCGCGATTTTTACTGGCAAAAAGGTAGGGAGACAGCTCTGTTAAATTATCTTTTGCTTCTGGAAACCACTTTTCAAAAGAGTTATTGGTGTAAATGATTTTCCCTTGGGTTGAGGTTAAGGCAAAGGGCGTGTTTAGTTGTTCAATATGAGATTGACTAATGCGTCCCCGTTTATAATGTAATAGCATACGACTACAAGGAATAGCTGATATGCCCAGTAAAATTAAGAGGGTTGAAAAAATAAAGTGAGGCGGGAAGAAAGATAAAGTTTGAGTAAAAGAATCAGGTGTAAAAATAGCTAAGCCGCTTATAAGCAATAAAAAAAATAGCGGGAGAAAAATAAAAAATGCCATTACGTACGTTTTAGACTTCAATCCTGGTGTGTAGTTTTGTAGACTGCTCATGGGTTTCTTTTTTAAAAAAGTAATAATTTTTAGTCTAATATGAAAACAGGACATCTTCCATGGGAAAATTTTTAAATAAAGTCGTTTTAATTACTGGTGCTTCCAGAGGTCTCGGTTCAGCCCTGGCCCACGGGTTTGCAAAAGAAGGCGCGACACTCATTCTTATGGCGCGACGGGTTGAGGGGCTCGAGGCTATTGATAAGGAATTGGATCAATATAACGTTGAAACAACATTGGTTCCCCTTGATTTGAGTAAGCCAGAACGCTTGCAGACGTTACCCCAAGCCTTGATGAAGAAATTTGGTCGCCTTGATGTACTGGTGGGAAATGCAGGTATGTTGGGAAATTTATCTCCACTGACTCATTATGCACCACGGAATTTTCAAAAAATTATGAATGTAAATGTGACCGCTAATTGGCATTTAATGACGGGGCTCGAGGCTTTGTTAAAAAACTCAGCGGCCCCCCGTGAAATTTTTATAACTACATCAGTAAATGAGAAGGCTACACCTTATTGGGGGCCTTATGTCGCCTCAAAGGCTGCTCTGAATATGATGGTAAAAACATATGCACAAGAAATGCGCCGCACATCCTTTCGTATTAATTTGGTGGACCCAGGAGATTTGCAAACGGATATGTTTGAAAAGGCTATGCCTGGTGTAGATTTGAGTGCTATTAAAATGCCTCAAGACATAGTTCCTTTTATTATGGATCTTGCCCTCGAAAGTTGTGACATAACTGGTAAGATTATAACTTTATAGTGCAAGCAACTTTTTCTAACTGTTCCAGAAAATGTCCTTTATCTATTTCTGGTAATGATTTAAATGTTTTGACAGTGTCTTGATCAGCGCAGTGTTGCATATCTAATAAGAGCTCTAGTAGGTTGAAGCCTTCTTTACAGCGAGGTCGAGAGTACTTTTGTTGTTTATAGAAAACCGCAAGATCCTTTTCGAAATCTTCCGATGTATATGGTTGAGCGGAAGATTGATTTATACCCAAAGTAGAACCATTGAAGTAAGAAAATTTCGATAAAGTTGGCGCTCCCACATCTTTTTTGGCAAGAAAATACCATTTTTTATACCATTTGAGTTTTTTATAATCACCTTTGTTAATGTGAGTTTCATGGAAAAGATGCCTTAATATACAACTTTTCTTTTGATAAAATGATTTATAAATAGCACGGTTTTTTCTTGTGTAATCGAGATTTGTTGTGTTTTTAATTTGTTCTATAGTTACATTCATCTGTAATTCCTTTTTAAAATTGATTTCTTTTAAAAGGCTGTTTTATTCTTCGGTTGTATTGGTTACATAAAAAATTTGCTTATTTTCTTCATGTTGAATGATGTTCGCCTCTCGAAGTAAAGTTGACGGGCTGTGTCTTCTATTACCTATGGCATGGGTGAACCCATGGAGTTGATTGCTGTAATCATTCAAAGTTCGAACACGCCCTTTGTTTTTTTCAAGGAACCCGACAATTTCCGTAAGGCTTTTCCATTGTTCTTTAGATTTGGTGAGAGCATCAGTTTCCTTTTGTCGTTTATTTTGTTTAGGCTCTCTTTTAAGGGGGAATGTTTTTTGTAGTGCAGCAGTGATATCCGAGAGGCTCGTTACTTGAATTCTGCTAGATATATCAAAAATTAAGTTCCTTCGTTCCATTGAGGGTAAAGATTCTGGAATATGGCGCTTTATAGAAAGAAGATGAGTGCATGTTGATTTAGGCTTCAAGCGTAAGCGATCTATCTTTTTTTCAATGGATTGGGGGGTGCGTTGAATGAGGTCTGTTATTTCTTTGGTTGTTGCTCCCATATAAAAAAGGATTAAAAGATTTTTCATCTCGTCTTTACTCCAGTGCGAGAGTGTTGTTTTTTGACAATTATTTTTCTTTTTTTCGTTTTTCATAAAGTAACCTCCTGTTATCATTGATTTTTTTTGATTAACTCATTTTTACACTTGTCTTTTCTTGACAGTTATATAAAGTAGGATAAGCAATCACTTCTTTATGACAAAAAACTGAATAAAATGTCAATAAAAATGGCATAAGTAATAGAGAAATAGTGAAGTAAAGAAAATATTTTCTATTATGTTTCCACAAGAGAACAAGTAAAAATATTTTGGTTTAAGGTTACGAAAAGAATAAACAGGAGAATAATATGGTCAAGTCCGCTTCAAAGTTGGACAGAAGAGACGTGCTGAACGTTTCTACACCCTCAAGAACACAAAAAACAAACTCGAAGCTTAAAGTAGTATCTGGAAAGATTTCTTTTGAAAATACTAATAAAAACCCCGTTAAATCAAAGGTTCAAACCAGGAAAAGAAAAGAATCACTGCACCCTTTGCGTGATCTGCGTCTTAAACTGGGATGTACACTTGAAGAGTTGGCAAAGCGTACAAAGATGTCACCTTCCTACCTTTCACGTTTAGAAAGTGGGTCTAGACGGTTGAATGAGGATTTATTAGAGTCTCTTTCCAATGCCTTAGAATGCGATCCAGCGGAACTTCTTACGAAATCTCACTTTATAAAGAATGCCTCTTTTCCACTTACTAAACCTCAAAATTCTAATATAGTGCCTGATTTTCCTATATTTTCTATTAATGTTTCAGAGTCTGGCATTCCTTCTGTCTCTGAATCGCCAGATCGTATGATGCCCCGACCCGAAGATTTTAATGGTGTGAAGGGTGCTTTTGCTTGTCAATTGGATGAATCTTGTTGGGAGCCACGTTACTGTAGCAGAGATGTTTTACTCATTCATCCCACCATGGCATTAAAAGATGGGTGCTCTGTATTTGTAAAAACAATAGATAATAAAGTTTTTATTGGAACTTACAAAGCCATTGAATCAGAAGAGTTACCAACGGAATTTACTTTTAAAACCTCTTATTCCAATGATGTTAAAGAGATAACCCTTCCTTTAAAAGAAGTCGAGGCCTATCGCATTACAGGAACTCTTGAGGAATAAAAAATCCATAAAATAATCTATTAAAAGAAGCTGTGTCATTAAATACACAGCTTCTTTTAATTTTAAATGACTATGTTTTATGCTGCTTCTGTGGCCATGCGTTGGGCCTTTTCCAAAACTTCTTCAATGGTACCGACCATATAGAAGGCCATTTCTGGAATATGATCATATTCACCTTCAATAAGACCTTTAAAGCCTTTGATAGTATCTTCAAGTTTTACAAAAACCCCAGGGGTTCCCGTAAATATTTCAGCCACGTGGAAAGGTTGTGATAAAAAGCGCTGTATTTTACGGGCACGTGCCACTGTTAGCTTATCTTCTTCTGATAACTCATCCATTCCAAGAATTGCAATGATATCTTGTAAGTTTTTGTAAGTTTGTAGGGTTTCTTGAACGCGACGCGCGATATTATAGTGTTCATCACCAATGACATCAGGTGTTAAAATACGGGACGTTGAATCTAACGGGTCCACCGCTGGATAAATACCGAGTTCAGCAATTTTACGATTGAGAACAGTTGTCGCATCCAGGTGGCTAAAAGATGTTGCGGGTGCGGGATCTGTCAAATCGTCGGCTGGTACATAAATAGCTTGAACCGATGTGATGGATCCCTTTTTCGTTGAGGTGATGCGCTCTTGAAGGGCGCCCATTTCAGTCGCCAAGGTGGGCTGATAGCCAACAGCTGATGGAATACGACCCAAAAGAGCTGATACTTCAGCACCTGCTTGTGTAAATCGGAATATATTATCAATAAAAAATAGGACGTCCTGTCCTTCTTCATCACGGAAGTATTCCGCTTGTGATAAACCAGTCAATGCAACACGAGCACGAGCCCCAGGGGATTCGTTCATTTGACCGTAAACAAGGGATGCTTTGGAATTATTACCTTTGAGATCAATAACGCCAGAGTCTATCATTTCGTGATAGAGGTCATTTCCTTCACGGGTACGTTCACCAACACCAGCAAATACAGAATATCCACCGTGTCCTTTGGCAATATTGTTAATCAGTTCCATAATCAAAACCGTTTTACCAACACCCGCACCACCAAAAAGTCCAATTTTCCCTCCCTTTGAATAAGGGGCTAAAAGATCCACGACTTTAATACCAGTTACCAAAATTTCGGTTTCCGTCGATTGTTGATCGAAAGAAGGCGCATCGCGGTGAATGGGATATTTCTTTTTTGATATCACGGGGCCACGTTCATCAATGGGTTCGCCCAAAACATTCATAATACGGCCAAGGGTTTCAGGACCCACGGGTACTGTAATAGGCTCTCCTAGGTTTTCAACGGGCATGCCGCGTTGAAGGCCATCCGTTGAATCCATGGCAATGGCACGAATGGTGTTTTCTCCAAGGTGCTTGCTAACTTCTAATATTAATTTTTTCCCATTATTATCCATGCGTAAAGCCGTATAAATAGCGGGTACTTTACCTTCTGGAAAAATCACATCTACAACGGCCCCAATGACCTGTGAGAGCTTTCCGTTAATTTTCGATGCTTTTGTCATTGTATTCTCCTTGGTAAATTTTTTATGGGGCAACCTTTTATTACAAGGCATCGGCCCCCGAAATAATTTCAATTAATTCACTTGTTATCACCACTTGGCGGGTGCGATTGTATGTCAGATTCAAATCGCCAATGAGGTCTTCGGCATTGCGTGTTGCTCCGTCCATTGCAGCCATTCTGGCACCGTGCTCGCTTGCCGTACTTTCAAGAAGAGCATTAAATATTTGAACTTTGATATTTTTAGGAAGGAGGCGTTCTAGAACAATTTCTTCGGAAGGCTCATATTCATGGATAGAGGCACCAGAAACCTGTTCTTTTTTTGATGTTGTCGAGCTTTGAAAAGGAATTAATTGTTGACGTGTTGGAATTTGATTAAGGGCCGAAATGAATTTGTTGTAAAATACAGAGCAGACATCAAATTCACCTTTTTCAAAGAGATCGATTATATCGCTTGAAACGGATTCCGCATTGAAAAATCGAGGATTTGTAATGGAAAGGTGCTTTCCTACGATATTAATGTTGGAATCCTGGCGCAAGATATCAAGACCTTTTTTACCAATAACAATAACCTTGATATCTTTATTGTCCTTTTGTAAATCTTTTATCTGGCGTTTGGCTTGACGTACAAGTGATGAATTAAAGCCGCCACAAAGCCCCCGATTTGAAGTTACTATAATTAATAAGTGTGTTTTGTTTTGACCAGTTCCAACAAGAAGTTTAGGGGCATTATCCGTTGCTGTTTGGTTGGTTACAAGGTCGGACATGACATAACCCATATGTTTTGCGTAGGGTCTAGATGCTTCTGCCGCACTTTGTGCTTTCTTTAATTTTGCGGCCGCAATCATCTTCATGGCAGAGGTAATCTTTTTGGTAGATTGCACGCTGCGAATGCGGAGCTTGAGGTCTTTTAGGTTGGCCATAGGTTTACCTTTAAGGAAAATTTCTAGATAAAAATTCTATGCAAAAACTTTGACGAGTTCAGCGCAAATGGATTCTAGTTTTTCTTCAGTCTCTTCTGTGAGTTTTGATTCCTTGGTTAATGACGTCAAAACTTCTGGGTGATCAGACTTGATGGTTTCAATGAGTTCTTTTTCAAAACGTTGAATATCTTTGATCTTTAATGTATCCAAATATCCTCTGGTACCAGCGAAAAGACTGATAACCTGTTCCGAATTTAACAGAGGAGAAAATTGGTTTTGTTTGAGAAGTTCCGTTAGACGCTCACCACGGGACAAAAGATTTTGTGATGCGGCATCTAAATCAGATGCGAACTGTGCGAAAGAAGCCATTTCACGATACTGGGCTAATTCCAATTTAATGGATCCAGCAACTTGTTTCATGGATTTTAATTGCGCCGCAGAACCCACACGAGACACAGACAGACCAACGTTAATTGCGGGACGAATACCTTTGTGGAAAAGTTCGCTTTCCAAAAAGATTTGACCATCTGTGATAGAAATAACGTTTGTTGGAATATAAGCCGATACATCACCTGCTTGTGTTTCAATGATGGGAAGAGCCGTCAAAGAGCCACCGCCTTCGGCATCACTCATTTTCGCTGCACGTTCAAGAAGACGGGAATGCAAATAAAACACATCACCTGGATAAGCCTCACGACCTGGAGGACGACGTAGCAATAGAGACATTTGACGATAAGCAACGGCTTGCTTTGACAAATCATCATAAATAATCAAGGCATGCATACCGTTATCGCGGTAATATTCACCCATGGCACAGCCAGAATAAGGTGCTAGAAATTGCAACGGGGCAGGGTCTGATGCCGTTGCCGCGACAACGGTTGTATAGGACATGGCGCCAGCGTCTTCGAGGGTTTTTACAATTTGCGCAACGGTAGAGCGTTTTTGACCAATGGCGACATAAATACAGTATAATTTTGCAGCATCGGTTTTTGCAGCATCATTGATGCGCTTTTGGTTGATAATGGCGTCAATGGCAATTGTCGTTTTACCCGTTTGACGATCCCCAATGATTAGTTCCCGTTGACCACGACCGATTGGAACAAGAGAATCAATGGCTTTGATCCCCGTTGACATGGGTTCAGAAACAGACTGACGTGCAATAATTCCAGGAGCCTTTTCTTCAACGAGGGCTCGTTTTTTTGTTTTTAAAGGGCCTTTGCCATCAATGGGATTTCCTAGGGCATCCACAACGCGTCCACAAAGCTCTTTGCCAACGGGTACGTCAACAATTTTACCTGTACGACGGACTGTGTCTCCTTCTTTGATTTGCGTATCATCTCCAAAGATAACGATACCAACGTTGTCATTTTCAAGGTTAAGGGCCATTCCCTTAGTCCCATCGGAAAATTCTAAAAGCTCAGAGGCTTGAACGTTATCAAGACCATGTGCACGGGCGATACCGTCACCAATTTCAAGAATTTGACCGACTTCAGAAAATTCAGACTCAACGTTATAATTGGCGACTTTATCTTTGATAATGGCGGATATTTCGGCTGCGCGGAGTTGCATATTAAGAGGCTCCTTTTAAAGTGCGACTGAGGTTAAAAAGTTGTGTTTGAAGAGAGGCGTCAATTTGTTTGGATCCTTTGGTAATGCAAAAACCACCAATAATTTCGGGGTTTGTTTGAAAGGAAAGGATGAGTGATTTATCAAAATACTTTTCAAGAAATGTGCAAAAAAGATCTTGATTATCTTTAGTCATATCAAAAGCCGTTGTAATATTGGCCTTTTCAATATTATTTTCTTCGTGGTGTAAATTTTGATAGGCTTCAATAATATCCTCGATATTATTGAAGCGACCTTGGTCAACGACGTAGGAGAGGAAGTTCAATAAAGTTTCAGAAAGTTTAGCCTTTGAACAGATTTCTTGAATCAATTCTTTGAAAAGAGCGTGTGGCACCAAGGGATTATCAATCAGAGCCCTCAACTCCATTGACCCAAAGATCCAAGTGCGAAATTGTTTAGTTTCTTTATAAAGAGTCTCTTTATTTGCCTTTGTGGCACAGAGTTGATGGAGGGCTTTTGCATAGCGTTTTGCCATTTCAGTCATCTTAATTACGCCTCTCATTCCTGTAGGAGTCTCAGTTGACCCATATAAAATATGTACCATTTTTACCACATAAAAATACCCGCCTCAAGAGGGTGAAATAAAGAAAATACTAGAAGGGTTTAGGAGGGGTTGTGAATTAGAGGAGTTAATTGTATTATACAAACAAATAACCAACGGGGTGCTGCGTTCTTTCGCGGCTGAGAAAGTCTATGACTTACCCGTAACCTGATCCAGATAATGCTGGCGGAGGAATTGGCAATGGAAATAAATATAGGCTCTTTACGATACCAGTACTTATTCTGGTATCACTGCGAAAAACTTCCTTTTTGCTTTCTTTTTTTTCTTATTTTTACGCCCCAAATAAGTGCATCATCTTCTTTAATAAAACCTTTACGAATTTTGGTCCATGATTCTTTTAAACAAGTTATTGGGGCGGATAATTTTTTCCATCCCGTTGAAATAAAATTTGTGACAGGATCTAAATTAAGGCTGATGTTGATGTGGGGGAAAGCTTTAAAGAAAAATGATATCGTCATTGGGCTCATTGATGAAGATATTTTTGCACAAGAATCTGCACAAAAAAAGGTTTGTTTTGAAAAACTTGGGGTTTTTGTTTCCATAGAGAATTTAAAAACTAAAATTAATATACCTTGGGATTCAGATTATTTTATGCCTTTCGGTTATGCTTATGTTGGATTTCTTGTGAAGATAAAAAAAGGACAAGAAAATAAGAAAAGAAATGCAAATTTTAACGATTTCCATAATTTTTCAGCCTCTTTAAAAAATAACAGTCTCATACTTAGTGATCCTCGATTTTCAAGTATAGGACGTGTGTATCAAAAGTGGATACAAAGGAATTTTAAGGGGATTACTGCAGAGCTTCAACCAAAAATTTTGACCCATACCAAAGGGTGGTCTGGGGCATTTTCCTTATTTAAACAGCCCCAAGTACAAGCCATGGTGGGGTATAATACAACTGCAATATTTTATCAAAAAAATCCTTTGCCAGGCGTTCAAGTTCAATTTGTTAAAATTAAAAATATATTGGCGCCACTGCAAGTTTTTTCCGTGGGCATTTTGAAAAAAAAACAAGGACATCACCCCTATATAAGGGCAGCACTTAATGTTCTTTTATCCCAAACCATTCAAGAAAAAATGACTGAAGCCTACCTTTATCCCGTGACTGATACTGAGCTTCCAAAGGCATTCGCAGAGGTTTCACCATGACGGTTCTGAAGGCTTTTGGGGATACCATCTTCATTGGTATGGCAAGCGCGTTGAGTGTTCTTTTACCTAGTTTTTTTCTGGCCAGGTACTTTTGGTCCAGGGGAGAAGACCCTTTGATAAAAGCTTTTTTCCATATGGGGCGCTTCCTTTTTGTCATGCCTCCTTTGGTCGCGATTTTTTGTTTCATGGGTTTTTTTCCAGGATGGATTGGTGTTAGTGCCATTCTTATTGTACATACTTATTTGTTGCTGCCTTATTGCACAGGGCGTTTTTTTCAGGGGTACAAGACCTATATTCCCTCATCCCTAATAAAACAGAGTTATCTTTTAAGGTTGAGTCCTTTGCAACAGATTAGCCTCGTGGAATTACCATTTCTTGGGAAAGAAATATTTTATACAGGGCTTCTTGTTTTTTTGATGGCTTCCACGGCTTTTTCGACGATTCTTTTGTTGAGCGGCAGGGGGGATATATCGACCTTGACCCTTTCTATTTTTGCAGAATTTGAGCAGGGATTTCAAGGCCGTGATATTTATTTTCTTATGGGGGCACAAGGCCTTTTAAGTCTGATTATTATTCTTTTTTTAAGGCGTAGGGATCCTATAAAAAATTACAGGGCAGGGGAGAAGGAGATCCAGGGGGAAAGAAAAAACTCTCCTTCTCCCTTGGTATTAGGGCTTATGGTCCTTTATGCTTTGCCCTTGTCTTTATTTTTACCATCAATGGATATTGATAATCTGCCAACTGATATGATTGGTAGTATTTTCTTAACCCTGGGTATTGGCGCTTTTTCGAGTCTTATCACCGTGGGAATTACTCTTGGGCTTATAAATTATGGTCTTACTAAAGAAGAATTTTTTTTAAGGAGACTTAATCAAGGTATTTTCTTTTTATGGAGTGTTCCTAAAATTTTACTGGTGAGTGGTATTTTTATCATGACTCTTTATCTAAATGGTGAAAATTCAAAAGGTGAAATGGGGGTGTTATTAATGGCTACGCTCCTTCTCTTTGTGTTGAGTTATATGCCCTATGCATGGAATGAATTTATGGGTTTTATTCATGATGTAGAAAGGCGTTATAAGAAATCCATAGACCTTCTGCGCATGACGCCTTTTCAAATTTTTTATTACCTTATTATCCCTCAGTATTGCCCCGTTATTTTAAAAACCATTGCAACCTTATGTTGTTTTATCATGGGCAATTTACTTATTTACCTTTTTGTTTTTCCTGATTATTTAAGCACAAAGCCTTTGAGCATATTGGGTTATGAGGCGATGATAAGATTAGATATGGAAAAGGCCTCATTTTATTTAGGGGTTCAATTGCTTCTTATGTTTTTAGTTGTATTGCTTCCTTTATTTTTTACGGAAAGGAAAAAACATGTTGGTGGTTGATAACCTGACTTATAGTCATAAGGAAGATCACGAGGAATCTAAATCATTTTGTTATAATTTGTCTTTTGAAAAAATTCACACCATTAGGGAGGAAAATGGTTGGGGAAAAAGTACGTTAATGGATTTGATTGCAGGTTTTTTAAAGCCTCAAAAAGGTGCTATTAAGTGGCAAGGACAGAGTTTATTATCTCTTTCCACTAAAAAACGCCCTGTGTCCTATCTTATGCAAGCTCCCGTTTTTTTTCCGCTCTTGAGTGTAATTGACACTTTGCACCTGAGTGGTGCCCTAAAATCAGAATGCATAGAGGCCTTGAATGGCTTTGATGTCTCTTTTGAATTGGATCAAAAAATGACAAATTTATCAGGGGGACAGCGACAGCTGGTTATGTTTTTACAATGCCTTCTTCAAAAACGCGACATTGTTTTATTGGACGAACCTTTTTCGGCCATGGATTTAAAAACGGAAGCAAAAACAAAGCATTATCTGGAAAAACATCAGAGTAAAACGGGAGCAGTTGTCCTTATGAGTGATCATAGTTCATAATTTCTTTACAATCTCTTTGGAGTTGCTCTATAAGTAACGTTCTTTATAATGTTAAGGTAATTAAAACATGGATTTGAACTGGTTGGCCATTGGACAAAAACTTCTTTTGGGAGTAACTCTTGCTGCTCCAATTGGACCAGTGAGCGTCGAGATGATTAAGCGCGGTTTGCGACACGGTTTCTTATCGGCTTTTAGTGTGCGTCTTGGTGGAGCACTTGGGAATATTCTTTGTCTTATGGGGGCTTATTTTGGTCTTTCGCAATTGTTCTCCCATGCTTGGTTGCTGAATACCCTCGGGGGGATAGGAGCGTTGTTATTGCTTTATATGGGGTATATGGGATTTAAAAAAGGTATTAAAGATCTCGATTTGGATGCAGATATTGATGTGCAAAATGGATTAGGTTGGGGTTTTTATTTGGCCATCGCAAACCCTGTGGCCCTTGTTTTTTGGCCGGGAATTTTTGCAGCCACAATGGATCCCGAAGTGGGGGTGACCCTGTCAGGATTTTTCTTAAATCTTTTTATTATTTTAGGTGTTTTGTTATGGGGAGGTGGTTTGAGTGCTGCTCTTGCTTTCGCCCATCATAAATTTACAAAAAATGTTATCGTTCGCATTAGTCAAGTCGCTGGCCTTGCCATGATTTACTTTGGCCTGACGTATTTGTATACTGTGGCACAGCGATTGTTTTGAGGACTATTTTTTGCGAAATTGATCCATGGTGACGACGTTGTCAACGTGTGTGGTTGCAGGTTTTTTTGTGTCTGAAGAAGAGGATACCTTATCCGAAGGGGTGTCTTTTGTTTTTAATGAGGTGACGTCTGCGTTAAGGGTAGGGGCTTCATCAGGAACGAATTGAAGGCCGAATTTCACAGAAGGGTCCAAGAAACTAACAATGGCAGCATAGGGTACTTTTAATGATTCGTGTTTGTCATTAAAACTAAGGCTTACGGAGAATCCAGTATCCGTTACTATGAGATCCCAAAATTGATGCTGAAGAACAATAGTTATTTCCTCGGGATGTTTTTCACGTAAGAACTCGGGAATTGTAACGTCAGTGCGATTTGTTTGAAAAGTAATATAAAAATGATGGGATCCTGAAAAGCCATGGTCACGGACCATTTCAAGAGATTCTTTGACGGCACCACGTAATGCTCTTTGCACAATGGTTTCATAATCAAAGTGAGACATTTTATACTCCAAATTCAATAAATACAGTACTTTTAAGATACTGCATTATTTTACCTATCACAATGCTTTATGCGAAAATCTTTTTTTCTTTAAAGAAACGATACGGTCATATGATTTTTGAATACGTTGTTCCGTAATGTCACCAGTTGCAATGGCGCTTTCAATTATGTCGATGAAACGTTCTATGAGTTGTCCATGGGCTTGCTTTTTATTTTTAGCATTAATCCCTTTTTTAGCTGCATGATTAATGGAAAATAAAAGGATATCTACATCGGCTTTAAGGGCCTGTAGAATGCTTTCTTTAAAGGAATAGTTTTTCTGAATGGCCCCCATAAAAAGATCATCGGTGATGACCACGCCGTTGTAGCCCCGTTTACGTAAAAGTTCTTTGATGATGGTGGGAGATAACGTTGCTGGATAAAAAGAGTCATAATTGCGCAGTATTACGTGCGCCGTCATGACCATATCTATATTTTTCTCCTCCATAAGGATTTCATAGGGTTTCATTTCAAGGGATTCTTGAAAAGTTGCCGTAATGTCCGTTAAATCAATATGAGTGTCCGATGTGGCAAGGCCATGTCCTGGAAAATGTTTCAGGGACGTAATTATGTTATTATCCTGATGTGCATTAATAAAGGCGCGTGCGTAATGGGCAACAATATTGGGATCTGCACTATAGGAACGCTTCATCCCCCCAATGACTGGATTTTGTTTTTGAAGTTTTGTTGGCAGAGTTTGATCATGATTTAAATCTGCAACTGGCCCAAAAACGCAATTAAAGCCAGCGTTAGCTGTCATCTTTGCCATGGCACCATAGATTTCTTGTGCCTGTTTTGGTGTGTGGGTTCTTGCAATATCAAAGGCAGTGGGAAAATTTTTAAAGCCATTTTCTTCATTAAGTCGTGCAACACGCCCCCCTTCTTGATCTACACAAATCATGAGGGGAAGGGGAGATGATAAGGTTTTGAAGTGTGTATTGAGGATTTTAACTTGTTCTGAAGACTTTATATTATACCCAAAATAAATAACGCCTCCCACTAAACCTTTTTCGATTTTTTTCGAAAGTACTTGGATTTGTTTGTCATTGGGTTTTGTACCGTGAAAACCGATAATAATCATTTGTCCAATTTTTTGACGCAAAGTGAGATTTGAAGAAGGGCTAGCCTCCGCAGAAGTATTCATGGAACTGAGTCCTATGGTAATGGAAATAGTGAAAGAAAAAAATATATTTCCTATGAAAAGTAGTGGGGGCAATGGAAAATCATCCCTATTATGTTAAGGCTCAATGACAGTATGGATGAAGAATGAGTTTACTTCAAGACTTAGGGGGGGGTATGGGAAAGGGATTTTATAGAAAATGGTAGCGAAGGAGGGACTCGAACCCCCGACACGCGGATTATGATTCCGCTGCTCTAACCAACTGAGCTACTTCGCCAAAAGACTTTTTTTTTTTAGCCCCTCTATCATATTATGTCAAGGAATATCCCGTAAGTCAGCATTGTTTTTTTCACCTTGCTCTTTTAAACTCAAGTTATTAAAATAGCGAAGTGGTCAAACAATCATTTTTAAATGTAAAAAAATTGGATTCACTTTTTTTAAAATGCTCTCATTTTCCCGTGGTTTTATTTTGTTTTTTACAATAAGTGTTTTTCTTAGCACTTCTCAATCTTCATATATTAAAAATGCGGCGATGATCTCTATACCTCCAGAAAAACCAATTCCCTATCAAAATAAAACAGAAATTTTCATTATTTTATCCCTTGTTAGAAATGCTGTAGGATTTAAAAAAGGGTCTCATAAATTTATTCCTGTTATTTCTTTGAAACCATATCGTCCAACAATTGTTCTGGATGCTGGTCATGGTGGTAGAGATCCTGGTAGTATTAGCCGTTCAGGGCACTATGAAAAAAATATCACCTTAAAAATGGCTTTATATTTATATCAAGCACTTAGAAAAACTTTGCGTTATAATATTATTTTAACACGTAAAAGGGATGTTTTTGTTCCCAAAAGAAAACGTTTTTCCATAGCTAGAAAATCAAGGGCAGATCTTTTTATTTCCATTCATGCTGATAATCACCCATCCCCTCACATTCGAGGGCTTACAATATATACGTTATCCACCAAGGCATCAGATGCAGAAGCTTTACGTTTGTCAAAACAAGAAAACAAAAAAAAATATTTTCAAGGGGTTTCCTTGGAAGGAATTTCTTTAAAAGAAGAAGATGGGATCTTTGATGTTTTTATAGATATTGCTCAGAGAGGCTCATCAAATGCAGCTCTTCTTTTTGCGAAATTTTTTCATAGGAACCTTCAAAG
This sequence comes from Alphaproteobacteria bacterium, assembly GCA_024280495.1. Lineage (GTDB taxonomy): Bacteria > Pseudomonadota > Alphaproteobacteria > Caedimonadales > UBA9215 > UBA9215. Next base: position 16,849 of record JAJRPZ010000047.1, on the reverse strand, counting down.
TTATAATGTTGGAAGCTTAATGACTTTGCGCTCTGCTGATCTGGTCGTGCTGAAAGCTCCTGAAATCCCATCAATTCTTGTTGAGTTAGGCTATCTTTCTAATGCAAAAGATGAGAAACTCATAGGGACATTGAAATATAAAAAAATGATTTCTAGGGCCCTTATTCAGTCCCTGGACACGTATTTTAAAAAATCATAATGCAATGCATTTAGGAACCTTACCGTGGCACGATTTATATCTTGGATCATTAGTTTAACCCTTGCTGGTATTCTCTTCGCAGCTTTTTTGACGGCTATTATTTTCTATTTTTATGGGGCGGGGCTTCCAGATTACAAAACCCTGAAAAACTATGAACCCCCCGTTGTTTCAAGACTTTATTCCAATGATGGTCATGTGTTTGCGGAATACGCCCATGAGAAAAGAATTTACGTGCCTTTATCCACTATTCCTCTTCATGTTCGACAGGCTTTTTTATCGGCAGAAGACAAAAATTTCTATAGCCATTTCGGGGTAGATATTCCCAGTATTTTTGCGGCAACGTTGACCAACATAAAAAATATTGGAGCCTCAAGACGCCCCATTGGGGCCTCCACAATTACTCAGCAAGTGGCAAAAAACTTTTTACTTCTTGATATCTCCCACATGGTTTCCATCGAGCGTAAAATCAAGGAAGCAATTTTGTCATTGCGCATTGAGCGAGCCTATACAAAGGATTACATCCTCGAACTCTATTTAAATGAGGTTTATCTTGGCAATAGATCTTACGGCCTTGCAGCCGCAGCTCTTAACTATTTCAATAAAAGCCTTTCTGAAATTACCATTGCTGAAGCTGCTTTTTTTGCAGCCCTTCCCAAAGCCCCCAGTCGTTATCATCCCGTTAAAAATCCCAAGGCAACCTATGGTCGGCGTAACTGGGTCATTGGCCGCATGTTAAAAGATGGCGTCATAACAGAAAAACAAGCTCGAGATGCCACAGCTGAACGAATTATTCTTCGAAAGCGCCATAAGAAAGACAAAGTTCGCGGTAATTATTTTGCAGAAGAAGTGAGACGCGAACTCATGGGGACTTACGGAAAAAAATCTGTTTACCAAGATGGTTATGTGATTCGGACCTCCCTTGATCCTCGATTGCAAAAAATCGCGGAAACCACTTTGCGTGATGGCCTTGAAAACTATGATCGAAAACATGGCTGGCGAGGTCCCATTGCCCATATTAATCTATTAAATTCACTACCAGTGAGCGAATTGTCTCAAAAGAAAGAGAAAGGTAAGGGGGGGGCATGGCTTAAACGTTTACGTTCTATTCTACGTCCTGCAGGTTCTGGGCATTGGACATTAGCCATTGTATTAGAAGTGCAAAAGAAAGAGGTTCTCATGGGGAATCTTGATGGTAGTACAGGCTATATTACCTTGAAAGACTTAAAATGGGCGCGACGTTGGCTTTCTGATGAATCCAGGGGGCCCGGTATTCGTCACCCAAAACAAGTTTTGCGCGCAGGGGATATTGTCCTCGTTGAACCCGTTTGGGCAGTTTTGAAATCTGATCAAAAAAAAGAAAGCCTTACTGAAGGGAGTTCAAAAGGATTCATTCAACGTTACAAAGGCTTGCATCGTTACTACCTCCGACAAATTCCAGTGGTATCAGGTGCTATTGTTGCAATGGATCCCGCAACGGGGCGTGTGCTTGCCATGCAAGGCGGTTATGATTTTGAAATGAGCCAATTTAACAGGGCAACCCAGGCAAAACGACAAACTGGATCTGCATTTAAGCCCTTTGCCTATATTGCTGCCTTTGAAAAAGGGTTAACGCCTTCAACTGTTTTAGAGGATATTCCTTTTGCCATTGATATTGGCTATGGTCAAGATATCTGGCGTCCTAAAAATTGGGATGAGAAATTCAAAGGGCCCATTACTTTACGCCGTAGTTTTGAACTTTCTCGAAATGTGGCAGCCATACGCATGATTCATGAACAGGTGGGAATGAAAAATGTAGTGGATGTTGCAAGGCGTTTTGATGTTGATAAACATATGCCTGTGCAATTGTCTGGTATCTTGGGAGCCAGTGAAACAACTCTTTTGAGACTTACTGCTGCTTACGCTATGATAGCCAACGGTGGTAAGCATATTATACCAACATTCCTGGATCATATTCAAAATCGTCACGGTGAAACTGTTTTGAAGCAAAAATATTCCATCTGTAAGGGGTGTGATACAAAGGACCCAACGAAATTACCAATTTTGATCGATGTTAGAAAACAGGTGACTGATCCCATTTCGGCTTATCAAATGACGAGCCTTTTACGTGGTGCCGTCGAGCGTGGTCTTGGTGAGTTTATGAAATCACTTCCCCACCAACTGGTTGTTAAATCAGGAACCACCAACGATTACCGTGATGCTTGGATGATGGGGTATTCTCCTACATTGGTTCTTGGGGTGTATATTGGTTTTGATACACCAAGAACCCTTGGCATTAAACAATATGGTTCAAAGGTTGCTGGCCCCATATTTAAAGCCTTTATGAAAGAGGCCCTTAAAAATAAACCTGTTATTCCTTTTAAGATCCCCCGTGGCGTCAAGATGGTTAAGGTTAATGCCTTCACTGGTGGCAAAGCAGAGCCTGGGAAGTCAAACACCATTTATGAAGCTTTTAGGCCAGGAACGGAAGTGACTGAATCTTACAATCTGCCTCAATGGGATAATCCTAATGAACAGGTGGAAGAAGGGGCAGGGGGGTATCCTAAAAGTCCCTTTGGACCCAAATCTCCCTACGGACCACCTGCGATCTCCAATGGGAATCCTTATTCATATGGAGGCGGAATATCTTCTGGCCCTTCTAATGACAATACAGTTTCTGGTACGGGAGGATTGTATTGAAAATAAATTTATTAAAACAATGTAATGATTCAAAAAATAAAATTAAACTCTCTGAGCGTCAATAGATACGACAGATCCCTGTTTTTAGCACTTTCCTACAAAGTACCCAGAAAAATATTTTTTTTTGTAATAGAATCTCTTGACGAGCATTTTATAAGGAGTACAATTTTATTAATAGCATAGAATAAAGCGCCTTACAGGAAGCGTAAATAAACAGGAAAAAAAATGACAAGATCAGAACTTATCCAAAAAATCACATCTATGAATTTGGATCTCACGCCTTATCAAGCTGAAAAATGCATTGCGACAATCCTTCAAGAAATCACACGGGCCCTCGAGGCTGGTAATCGTGTTGAGCTCCGTGGCTTTGGTGTGTTCACAACTCGTGAACGCAAAGGACGCATCGGTCGTAATCCTCGTACTGGTGAATCAGTGCAAGTTGAACCTAAATCAGTTCCTTTTTTCAAGGCAGGTAAGCAATTGCGCCAACGTTTAAATAAAGCGGCTTAAGGAATAATTAGTGATTCCTAAAACATCCCAGATGTCATTAATCACTCCCTTCCTATAAGTTATAGGCGAATATTTCTCGTCCCTAGACTGGAATTTTTTGAAACCACTATTTTCTGTAACTGCCTAAAACAGAATCTTTTTGACTAGAATAAAGGTTTTTGAAGGTGCTTTTTTCTGGGCAAAAGAGACTTGATGTTCTATAATTTTTAGATATTACTTTAGAGTTTATTGACATTGACGCCATCAACGGTCCTACTTTATTTTCAAAACTATTTTAAAAGGGCTATTTTGCCTTCCTTATCCCTTGTCTTGTTATCATCTTTATTTGTATCTATTATTGCTTTATCTGGTTGTGGTGGCGGAAACCGTTACTATTCAAGTAATACGCCCGTTATTAAAAAACAAGCCAAACGCGCTTATAATAAGTCCTATAAAATAAAAGGAAAACACTATCGACCTCGTGCTCGTTATGAGTATTCAGAGACGGGAATTTCATCCTATTATGGTGGAAGAGACGTTTTCCATGGACGCAAAACGTCAACGGGTGAACGATTTGATAAAAACGGCTTAACTGCTGCCCATAAGACATTGCCATTACCTTCAGTTGTTCGAGTGACTAACCTTAAAAATGGCCGTAGCCTTAAATTACGCATCAATGATCGCGGCCCTTTTATTAAGGGACGTATTATTGATGTTTCAGAAAAAGCTGCCAAAATTTTGGGATTTCATCATGATGGTATTACAAAGGTGCGCGTAGATTGTTTGGTGAGTGAGAGCATTCATCTTGGACGTCATTATAATCCTAAAAAATGTAATCCTTATACGGTCCATGGGCAACATACTAAGGGTTCATCCAACGGACGTCATAATGCCTTATCTTTATCACAGACCTTAAAATTAAGTGCTGTAAAAATAAAGCGCACTCGAGAGAAAAATCGTAGGAAAATTCGTGAAAAAAGGAAGCCTCAAAGCAAAATGCAACGGGACATTCATCTTCAAATCAAACCCTATGGCAAGTCATACGGTTCTTTACGCCGAGGAACTTACATTCAAATAGGCACTTATTCATCTCGGATAAATGCCAATAATTTTGCCTATAAGGTTCAGTCACGCATGGGCACTCCCTGTCTTTCACAAATCTTCGATACCTCAAAAGGCCGTTATCATAGGGTTCTCATGGGCCCAATGAAAAGCAAAACTGCAACAAAAAAAATGCTCAATGACTTAAGTGTTCGTAATGTAAAAGATGCTTTTGTTATTATTCAAGAGTAATGTAATATAAGAATATGAAAGAATTAAAATGATAAAAACACTATCAAAATTATGCGTGACGAGCCTCTTGATGATATCCTGTTTAGAGGCTTCCTTTTCCACTAAATCTAAACAGGCATTGCTTGTGGATCTTACAACAGGAACAATTTTATATGATAAAAATTCTGATGTTCTAGTTCCCCCATCTTCCATGAGCAAAATCATGACTGTTGATGTTGTTTTTAATGAAATTAAAAATGGTCGACTCTCCCTAAAAGATAAGTTTAAAATTTCAAAAAAAGCTTGGCGCATGAAGGGATCCCGTATGTTTGTGAATGTGGGGTCATTGGTCACCGTTGAAAATTTACTTCGAGGGGTTATTACACAATCTGGTAATGATGCCGCAGTTGCGTTGGCAGAGGGGGTTTCAGGGACAGAAGAAGATTTCGTTGAATTGATGAATCGAGTGGCAAAAAAAATTGGTGTGCGACATTCAACTTTGGTAAATGCAACGGGATGGCCTAACCTAGAACATAAAATGACGTTACGTGATATTGCCGTGATCGCCACCAGAACTATGATGGATTTTCCAAAGCTTTACAATCTCTATAGTGATAAAGAATTTACCTATAACAAAATTCGTCAAAGTAATCGTAACCCTTTAATTCATATGGGTATTGGGTGTGACGGCCTCAAAACAGGGCATACCAATGCTGGTGGTTATGGCCTTGTGGCCTCAACCCTTCAAAAAGGCCGTCGTCTTTTGGTTGTGACCAATGGAAATAAAACTACTGGTATGCGGGCCCGAGAGTCAAAACGTTTAATCACCTATGGTTACCGAGCCTTTGCCAGTACAATTTTGTATTCTGCTGGGGAAAGCATAGAGATGGCGGACGTATGGATGGGATCGAAAAATCAAATCCCTTTGGTGTCGCCATCGGATATTGCCATCACAGTGCCTCGAGGATTGATCAAGGATATTCGCGCAGAAATCGTTTATAAAACACCCTTGCAGGCTCCCATTCATGCGGGGGATGCCGTTGCTAAGATCGTCATTAATATGCCAGGGAAAAAATCAAAAGAATACCCTCTCATTGCTGGTGAATCTTCAAAAAAACTGGGCTTTTTTTCCCGTATTGGGTCAACTATGAATTTTCTTATTTTTGGTGGCGACTCAGTTGGATCAAAAGCCGAAAGCGTAAAAAAAAGTCTTAACAATGCCAAATCTTGATGCTAAATCACGTGGAAAATTCATTACCTTTGAAGGCGGTGAGGGAGGTGGTAAATCTAGCCAACTCAAGAGGTTATCAGCATACCTCACGGAAAAAGGCATAGATCATATCGTGACCCGAGAACCAGGGGGATCTGATTTTGCTGAAAAAATACGTGATCTTATTTTATCAAGCGATAAAGATGAAATTGACCCCTTGACGGAATATTTACTTTTTAGTGCGGCACGCCGTCATCATGTGAAAAGTATTATTGAACCCGCTCTTTTTACTGGGAAATGGGTTTTGTCAGATCGATTTTATGATTCTTCTGTTGTGTATCAAGGACTTTCACCAGAACCTATTAATCAGGTTGATCTAGGATATATGGCGGCAACTTATGATCGTGTGATTTCAGTAAAAAGAGAAGATGGATCTATAAATAAAGTTGCGCCAGACATGACGCTCATTTTTGACATTGATGTTAGGGTTGGATTAACCCGTGCAAAGAAGGTTACGGCAGAGTCAACAAATAACAATAGCGCCTCCGATCATTTTGAATCCAAATCCGTTATTTTCCACCAAAAAGTTCGAGATGGCTTTCTTGAACACTATCAGAATAATAAAGATCGGTGTCGTTTAATTGATGCCTCCCTTGACCTAGATGCTGTATTTTCTCAGGTTCAAAAAAATATAGAGGTCATTTTTTCGTAATCGTCACATGAATGCCATTTTTTGGACGCAGTGTCATTTCAGAAAAAGTCGCTATATCCATTCCTTCCACAAGTTTAAAGTCATATTGTCGAAACATAGATGATAAAAGTAAGACGGACTCAACGGTAGCAAAACTCGCCCCTGGACAAACACGGGGACCAGCTGAGAAAGGAATGTAGGCCATAGGGTGATCTGGGCGTCGATCATCTTTCATAAAACGTTCTGGTATAAAAGCATCAGGGTGATCCCACCATTTTGTATGGCGGTGTATGAAATAGGCGTTCACCGTGCACTGTGATCCTTGTTTTAGAGTATGACTACGAAGTTCTGTCTTTTCCGTTGCTTGCCGTGGAAAGTAAGGAACAGGCGCGTAAAGACGCATGGCTTCTTTAAAAACTGCCGTCACATTTTTGAGTTTTCGAATATCAGAAAACTCAAGGGGACGATCACCGACCACGTCTTTAACTTCTTTAAGCATTTTATCTTTGTCGTAGGGACTTGCAGTTAATAGATAAGAAGCCCACGTTGTGGCCGCAGCCGTTGTTTCATGACCTGCCAAAAAGAAAAAAGCAATCTGATCAACCACTTCTATTGCTGGAATGCGGTCACCAAAGTCTTCTTTATATTTGTCTAAGATGCTTGTGAGCATATCGCTGGGACGCTTATCAGCGGGAATTTCAAGGCGCGCGTTCACAATATCAAAGAGGATATCACGGATATTTTTTGCTGCTTGAAGGGCTTTTTTATTGTGGCGTTTTCCAAGAATTGGAAGCCATTTTGGCCAATTAATAATGGTGCGAAGGGAGAAATACTTTTGTTCTCGCTGATAAATTTGAAAACTATCATAAATAGCTTTACCACGTTTACCATCAAGCTTACCGCCAAACATCACACGAAAAATAACATCGGAAGTGACCTGGGACATTAAAACGTCAAAATTAATGATTTCACCAGATTTAGAAGCTTTTTCAAGGTTTTTTAGCATGCGATCTACGGCGTCACGCATACTGAGAAAGGCCTGTTTGACTTGGATGTGGGAAAATGCAGGTGAGAGACGTTTTCGTTGTGCTTTCCACACAGAACCATTAACGGAAAAAACAGAGTTTCCAATGAGAGGTTCAAAAGCCCGTGACATTACAGTACTTTTGGGAAAGGTTTTTGCTTTATTAATGAGAACTTTATGAGCCGTATCCAGACAGTTGATGGCATAAACTTCCGAAAGACCCATATTGTTTTTACCCATGAGATAGCTATAGGCATTTTCCGTGTAGCTCTCGAGGAGATCGCCTTTAAAAAAGAAAAACTTTTTAAAATTTGACATATTATGACTGCGATGATTGGGCTTTGGGGGACAAAAAGGGGCGGGGCGGTTGGCAAGAACGTCAATAAGACGTTCGGGGGCTTTATCTGGATAAACGGGGCTCTTAGTCATTTTTTTTCCTTGGACGTTTTTTTCTGGAGTTTTTCTCTATAACCATAGTTTTTTTCCAGAGGGTGATCACTACAGAGCATACGGAAAAAACTATAATCTCCTGGAATTTCACCTTCATAAAGGTATTGAAAATGCATGCGCCAAAAATTATGCTTATTCTTTTTATAAGTCTTTGGAGTAACGAGTTCTTTATATTTAATAGATTTTTGATGAGGACCATAGGCAGGACTAACATCAGTGAAATCTGTGACGGGGTTACATTTCGGAAAATTTCCACCATCTTGAGGGGAAAAAGGTTCAAGCCAATAAATACGTTCATCCCCCCCAACGGTCCCTAGAGATTTTCGGTAAGAATGGGCTGATTTACAGATAGCAATAGAGTGATGAATGGCGCCTACTGTGATTAAACCAACTTTTTTTGGTTTAATTTTTTTACCCTTTATTTTATCAAGGGCTTTTGCTAGAGCATCAACGGCCAACAATGTTCCATAACTATGACCTATAATAAGAAGTTCATCGGTATCATCAGTTAAAAGCGCTTGTGCTAATTGGTTAGAAAATTTATCAATACGTTTTTCAAGAGATTTTTCTTTACCTGCATTCCAGTCGAAACGTATTTTAAAAAGGTGATAATAGTGCTTAATATGGAAAAATTTTTCAAAACTCTTTGTCAATGTGATGGCGCCAATGAGGCCAAGACCAACCATTAGTACACTCAAGAGTCCTAAGGAGGAATAAAAATAGATAGCAGAAAAAAAAGTAACTCCCAAAATAATAAAAATGGGAATGTTGACATAAACCATGCCATTACCGAATCCCCTGGAAAGCTTATACAATTTGCGTACTTCACCATTGAAGATGCCTTTTATAAAGATGAATAACATGCCAAAAAAGGCAATTATATAAGGTTCTTTCATGCGTTCAATAACAAGGTCATTCCACTTCATATAGCGATAGGTAGTGATGGTGTCTCTGGCCCCTTTTTCTTTGGCCCTTAGGATTACTTCTGGATTACCGTCCCAGTCACCAGTTTGATTGATATCAATTTTACGGGGATAAAGTCGCGCATGTTGTTGAGCTCCTTTTTTCAAAATAGGCCAAAAATGCTCAAAACCAAAGGGATGAAGACCGCTAATAAAATAAGCTGTACGTTTGAATGGCTTTTGGGAGGATGATGTTTTTTTTGATGTTGACATCGGTGCCTCAAGAGAGTGGTTTTTCAGCTGAGCTTAACACTTTGTCATTCTATATTCAATATATACTCATTCCAAGAATATCCCAGAGGTAGTTAATCACTCCCGTGCCTATTATAGCTAATCATTTTTTTCGATTTTTACCTTTTGGTAGAAAATCCAGCCAAAGGTCCTAACACCCATATATACAGCATTACGAAAAATGACATTAGCCCCTTGTTTTTTTAATTTTTCACGAAGAATGTCATCGGCTTGCTTACGGCTTTTTACATGGGGAAGCCCCCACATACCATAGGCATTATCATGGCGACGCCAAGCCATAAGATATCGATCATTTAAAATCCGATGATACCCAAAGGGCATCCAGAATTTCATATATTGACGATTGCGTGTCATTAGAGAAAGATCCTAAGTGCTACGAGTCTTTTTTTTGAGGTCGATTTTTTCAACGAAATTATTAAAGTCACTGGCTTCATGGAAATCTCGATAAATGGAGGCAAAACGCACATAGGCAACGGTATCAAGCTCTTTCAAGGTTTCCATCATAAGCTCACCAATGGTTTCTGCTGAAATTTCAATATTTCCCATAACTTCCAGTTGTCGAATTATGCCATTCAAAACCCTCTCTATGCGCTCATCATTTATGGGGCGCTTATGAAGGGACCTTTGAAGGGCAGATTCGATTTTTTCGCGTTTAAAAAGCTCCAACGTGCCGTTTTTCTTTTTAACTTTAAGATTCAAAAGCTGCACATGTTCAACGGTGCTAAAACGTCCTTGGCAATCAGAGCAAAAGCGCCGTCGTCTTATGGTCGCGTTTTCATCAGCTGCCCTTGAATCCTTGACGGAAGTTGTGGGATTCGAGCAAAAGGGACATTTCATAGGTCTGTTTCCTGTTTTAAAAATACTTAGCCATAAAGGGGGAATTGTTCACAAAGAGCAGTTACCTGTCGGCGGGCTTCTTGTTCAGCCTTAGATGAATCACCATTTTGAAGGGCGCGCAGAACCATCAAGATTAAAGCACCAATTTCCTCAAATTCTTTTTGCATCATACCTCTGGTGGTAAGGGCAGGGGAGCCAATACGAAGGCCCGATGTTTCTTGGGGAGGTCTCGGGTCACCATGAACACTATTTTTATTACAGGTAATTCCAGCCCGTTCAAGTGCATTGCTGGCATCACGGCCATTTAAATCAAAAGGGCGGAGATCCACAAGGATCAAATGACAATCCGTACCGCCTGAAACAATCTCAAGACCGCCATTTTTAAGGGTTTCTGAAATTATTTGAGCATTGGCAATAACATTTTTGGAATAGTCTTGAAAATCTGTGGTAAGAGCTTCTTTGAAGGCAACGGCTTTTGCAGCAATAACATGCATTAAGGGGCCGCCTTGAGACCCAGGAAAAACAGCAGAGTTTAATTTTTTAGCAAGATCAGGCGTGTTTGAAAGAATCATCCCCCCCCGAGGACCACGGAGGGTTTTATGGGTGGTCGTAGTTACAACATGAGCATGTTTTAAAGGGTTTTCCATCTGTTTACCAGCAACTAATCCTGCAAAATGCGCCATATCCACCCATAAATAAGCCCCAACTTCATCAGAAATTTCACGAAATTCTTTAAAATTAATGGCTCTGGAATAGGCGGATCCACCTGCAATAATGAGTTTGGGTTTATGTTCACGTGCAAGGGAACGTACGTGATCCATGTCAATGGTTTGATCGTCTGAACGAAGGCCATATCCAATAGGGTTAAACCATTTTCCAGAGAAATTCACTTTTGACCCATGGGTTAAATGCCCCCCACAACTCAGATCCATCCCAAGGAAGGCGTCTCCTGGATTCAAGAGAGCCATAAACACTTCGATATTAGCTTGTGATCCCGAATGGGGTTGCACATTGGCATAGCTGCACTCAAACAAGTCACACGCCCGTTCAATGGCAAGGTTTTCAGCCTGATCAACAATCTCACAACCATTATAATAGCGCCGCCCTGGGTATCCTTCTGCATATTTATTGGTTAAAACTGACCCTTGTGCTTCGAGAACTGCAGGAGAGACAAAATTTTCCGAGGCAATCATTTCCAGTTGATTTTTCTGGCGATTGAGTTCTTGATCCAAGATAGTAGCAATGGCTGGGTCAATAGTTTTCAGGTCTATTGCAGAGGTGTGTTGGGGGGGACGCAAGGCTGAGTTCATGGAATATCCTTTTCATTTTTAAACACGATAGCAAAGGATCAGAAAAACGACCAGAACTCTTTATTTATTTTTTAAAACCGAAAAATGACGTCGAATCCTATGGCACAATGGATAAAGAGAAGGAGAAAGCCGATAATGAAAAGACTATCCAGGCGGTCAATGAAGCCACCATGCCCTGGTAAAAGATTTCCACTGTCTTTCACCTGAAAAACACGCTTCACTTTGGATTCAAAGAGGTCACCGATTTGACCCAAGATACTACAAAAAGAAAAGAAACTCAGTATCCACCAGTTTATACCGTCATAAAGATAAGTGCTAACCATAAGGGCAGTGATTAGAGCACTTATAAAACCACCGATGGCGCCGCTCCACGTTTTACCTGGACTAATGCTGGGGGCAAGTTTGGCTCCACCGAAAAGACGTCCAGTGAAATAAGCGCCAATATCCGTACTCCAAATAATAAAAAGAAGGGAAAGTCCCAACAAGGGAGAGTAATTATAAAATTCATAAAAGCCTAAAATCCCTGAAATCATATAAAGAGATACTAATCCAAGCCAAATTACACGGCGGTGAAAGGAAAATTGAGAAGTAAATACTATTTTAGACCATTCTATTAAAACGATAACACTTAAAATCGTCATGAATATAGCTACATAAGGGCTTTCAGTGACCAACATCCATAAAGTTCCCCCTCCCAAAACAATGGAAGAAACGACTCTCATGAAAAAATTCGTGGTAAATATAGCCGAGGGTTTAGAGGGGTCTAATTTATTTGCAGTCATAACGCTTTACCTATAGGTGATTAACTATATAATTCCAAAACACCTTAGGGGAGGTTTATAATCAAGTACAGCTTGAAAAAGAGATTCCATCAAAAAAAAGAATGTGATATATGGGGCTTTGTTCGGGAGACCTGATTCCGATGACTTAAGGCAGAATTATTCTATTTTTTGAGAGTCTCATGTTCCAAAGGAATTCCAGAGATTAATAAAGTTGAGTGACAAAAATACGAAATTTGCTAGACTAAAATTGTATTTTTTGGAAATTTTATGATGTCTACTTCTAGATCAACCTCACTTTCAACGTCAGCCCCACCCTCGAACCCGTGGGCTCTCATGCCCCTTCTTCTTTTTTTAATTTTATTTGTGGGGAGTGGTCTTTACTTTTCTTGGCAAGGTATACCCAATGCATTCTATCAAATTTCGGCCGCCGTTGCTATTTTACCAGCAGTTGCCCTTTCCCTCTTTATAGGTAGGGGCCCTTATGAGGATAAATTCGAGGATTTCATTGAAGGCGTTCGAGATCCCAATATTATCACTATGTGCTTGATTTACCTTATGGCGGGTGCTTTTGCTGCTGTGACTTCTGGTATTGGGAGTATTGACTCTACGGTTAATTTGGGACTTTCCTTTATTCCAGCAACGCTGATTTTACCAGGAATATTTTTAATCGCAGCCCTTCTTGCCACGGCTATGGGAACGTCCATGGGGGTTATTGCAGCCGTTGGGCCATTGGCCTTTGGTATTTCAAACCAGGCTGATATTCATTGTGGTTGGTGTATGGGGGCAGTTTTAAGTGGGGCGATGTTTGGAGATAATTTATCTCTTATTTCTGATACAACAATTGCATCCGTTAAAACCCAAGGCGCGAAATTTAAAGAGAAATTCATCCTTAATGCCTATTTTGCAGTACCAGCTATGGTTCTAACTCTTACAGTGTTTTATCTTGTCTCACCAGAAGCAAGGGAGCTCTCCATTGGAAATTATAACCTTATTAAAGTCTTGCCATACATTATCATTCTTGTGCTGGCTCTCCTGGGCATGAATGTTCTTGGGGTTTTGGGAATAGGTATTGTTTCTGGATTGCTTATTGGTCTTACCACACAAGATTCATATACAATCTCTCAATTTGCAGGGCAAATTTCACAAGGTTTTATTTCCATGCACGAAATTTTAGTTCTCTCTCTTTTGATCGGAGGGCTCAGTTTTCTTACTAACAAGCAAGGGGGGTTAGAGTTTCTAGTTCATGGTGTTGAAAAAATAGCCTTAAAACTCCGCAATAAAACTCAAAGCCGACGCATTGGTGAAATGAGCATTTCTATCATTGGGAGTTTCGCTGATATTTGCACGGCTAATAATACCGTTGCAATTATTCTTTCTGGGAATATCGCGAAAAAACTTGCAAGAAAACATGGGGTTTCCCCAGAACGAAGTGCTTGCCTTCTTGATATATTTACCTGTGTTTTTCAAGGACTTCTTCCTTATAGCGCACAAGTTCTGTTGGCAAGCTCTATTTCAGGTCTGTCGCCTTTAGAAATCGTCACCCATGTTGTGTATTGTCCTATTTTGGGTATGGTTGCCATGGTTGGCATTATCTGGATAAAGTCCGAAAATGTAAAAAATAAAGTCAAGGTTGGCACGTAATCTGCATAGAGAGGTTTAAGGAAACAAATCTGAGGTTACGAATATGGCAGTTGCACTTGATATCACCCTTTCCATGCAACGGGGTTTAGATCATAAAATGATTGCTTTGACAAATAATGCAGCCAACGCAGGCGTTCACGGCTTTCAAGCAGACAGAGTCATTTTTTCAGAACACCTCGGTCAAAGTGATGGTGTTAATACCTATTCGTACCTTGATGATGTCGCCACCGTACGAGATCTTAAGAGAGGTCCCCTTGATCGCACTGGGAACCCTTTTCATTTGGCGTTGCAATCCAATGGGTACTTTGGTGTTCAAACAGCTGAAGGCATTCGTTATACAAGATCTGGGGCTTTTTTGAAAAACCCAGAAGGGGTTCTAACGACCTTAAGTGGTGAATCAGTTCTGAGTTCTGATGGTGGTGAGATCAATATTCCCCCAGGTTCTATAACCGTTTCCATTGCACAAGATGGCACTATTTCCGATGAAAGTGGCGTTATTGCTCAGTTGGGTGTTTTTGGCTTTGAGAATGAGTTTGATATTGAGAAAACTGGAAACACACAGTTCAAGACAGAGCAAGCAGCTATCCCCCTTGGCAATCAGGCAAATATTGTACAAGGTGCCCTTGAAGGATCAAATGTTAGTCTTATTAGAAATATGAGTGAAATGATGATGGTGTCTAAAATTTATGGACTCAATCAACGCTTTATAACTGACGCAATAAAACTTGAATCTAAAAAAAATGAGATGTTAGCAACGTCAACGCCAGTTATTTAAGGGACGTTCTTAAAAAATAAGAAACAAAAAAATAAGGAATAATATAATGGCATCAGCCCTCAATAATGCAGCTTCAGGCGCAGAATTTTTTCAAGAAGCCATCGCCGTAGTAACTGATAATTTATCTAAAATTGAAACACCTGGGTTTCGAGAAGGTCTCCTTGTAGGGTCTTCTAATGGTTATGAACAGAAAAAAGGTGTGGGAAGTATATCCAGCAGCACGGGCACAATTGTTCCAGCAGGTGTTCAAATGGGTAACGGCGTTAAGGTTGCAGCCGTTGTAACACGTCAAACCCAAGGTCGACTTCACCAAACGGATAATCCTAATCACATGGCTATCAAAGGTCGTGGATATTTTCAAGTTGAAATGCCAACGGGGGAGATTGCCTATACGAGAGATGGTGTTTTTGCCTTAAATTCAGATCGTACCCTTGTAACACAGACGGGTTATGTTGTGGCACCAGCCATTACCATTCCTGTTGGAGCTGAATATTTTATGGTCAATCGAAATGGTTTGGTTCAAGCTAAAATCCCAGGGCAAGTCGCCATGCAAGACATTGGAACCATTGAAATTGCAACATTCGCCAACGATGAAGGTTTGCGCAAAATTGACGATAACCTTTTACTTGAAACGGGAGCATCAGGGGTACCCATTACAGGAGTGCCCGATGAAGAATCACGTGGGTATTTGATACAAGGAAGCTATGAAGGGTCTAATGTGAATATGGTTTCTCAAATGACCAAGCTCATTAGCATTCAAAATGCCCACAACGCCAATTTAAAGGGTATGAGTATGTACAAAGAAATGCTTCATAAGTTAGATAGTATCTAAGCTATTAACTATAAGATTTCTTGGACTCACCACCTTTGGTGGTGATATTAAAGTTAATTGCCAAATAGTCGTTGGCTTGGCGAGCTTTTTAGGCCACTGGCGGGACTCTGCTTTTCAACATTGTATCGATTAAAGGATCTCCCATAGGAGGATCTCCCATTGTGACGCTCAGCCTTTGTTAAATGACGACGATTTTTTGCCTCTTGAATGGTATTTTTAGGCCGTCTTTCCCTTAATGTGGGACGTAATTTCGCAGCATAGGGGTTATTTTTTGAAAATTTCTTTGGTATTTTTTTTGCTTTAGCGATTTTTAATTTTTTAGCCTCAGTTTTTACCAGAGCCTGCATTTTGGGGGAAAGAAGTTGTTTTTCTGCATAACCCTGTGTTGCATAACCTGTAAAGATAAAAAATATTGAAAATTGAATGAAAGACATAGTTTTTTCCTGTTTTTAAACTCTGTTTCTATTTAACGCGCTTCCAAGTTTGGGTCCTTGAAAAGATGAATGCATGACCCGTTACCTCTAGGGTGTTTTTATTTTTAAGCTTTAATGTTGCATTATAGGTTTTTCCTGTTTTAGGGCTGTATATGGTGCCACCAGAATAATAATCTTTTTTAGGTGAAAAACCCTCAAGCATGGCGAGGCCAATAATTGCCCTGGATCGAAGGGATTTATCTTTATTTTTTTTATCCAATTTTGGTAGAAGGGTTTCAGGGTCAATGCGTTGTTCAATATCAACGATTTTACCACACAGCTTTTCTGGATTAGCCTGGCAAGGTTTGATTTCAACGTCAGCAGTTTTGCTTTCTTCACCTTTTTTTTCTGTTTTCCAAATGCCTAAAAAATTATTTTCCACTGCCATAATGGGACTGCAAAAAAGAGACGTTACCGTTAGAAACGTTGATAGTGCTTTAATAGATGTGTGCATAATAAAGTCCTTTATTAACTTATATTCTAGGGGTTATTCTACATAGTCTTTAAGTTAATTCAATAATAATGAAAATTTTATCTATGCAATTCCTGAAAATTAAGTATGTTAAATGTGTGTTTAACATGGAGAATTAAAAAATGAAAAAAATAAATTTACTAGTTGCGACATCTGCTTTGGCCTTGATGGTTTCTGCACCTGCGCAATCTGCTGGATTTGAAATTCTTGAAAAAAGCAGTACATTGCTTGGTCAAGCCTTTGCTGGTGCTGGTGCAACGACTTCAGATGTGTCAGCCCTTGGTTTTAACATTGCTGCTGCATCCTTTATGGATACAGGGGCCAATGGTTTTGCCGCTGCTGCTTCATTGACATATATCATACCAAAAGCAGAATTTACGGCTGCTGCTGGTAACAGTGCAGGTGTTGGTAAAGCTGAAACAAAAGAAAATGCTTTTGTTCCTGCTCTTTACGCCCTTTGGAAAGTCAATGAAAAAATTTCTCTTGGTATTAATGTCAGTGC
>JAJRPZ010000046.1 GCA_024280495.1 Alphaproteobacteria bacterium | reverse complement strand
CTCCCGCACCTATAAGTTATAGGAATTGGTCCCTCGCTCCTAGACTGGAATTTTTTAGGAATGACGATATAATTAAAAGCAAATCTAAATTAGCAAATCATCTCTGCATCACCTCCAGGAAAGCAAAGACGAGCTTTAACAATATCAGGTGGGGATATATCCATGTCTTTTGCAAAATCCAACAGCATCTTTTCATCTATCATCATGTAATCCAAAACCCCTCCTAAAAACTCACAACTTGTTTTAGGATCAGTCATCGCAGTCTTCAAATCACTAGGTCCAACACCAGCATGGGCTAAAAAAGAACCTAAAGACTCTGGATTTTTTGCAAAATATTCAATGGCTTTTATGGCAACATATTCCGCAGCTTCTCTTCCTTTTTTCTGAGGATTTTTTTGCCATTTATTTTTTGGAATTTTCATATTAACTCAATTTTTTTATAGTTTTATAGCAGAATGAATAGCAACGATACCTTTATTTAAATCGCACCAGGTAACGCTTTGAAACCCAGCTTTTTTAATCATCGCAGCCAAGACTTCCTGATTTGGAAAACGAGAAATGCTTTCTACCAAGTAATCATAAGCTTCTTTATCCTTAGCAATAACTTCCCCCATTTTTGGGATCATTTTAAAAGAATAAAAATTATACAGCTTTTCAAGGGGCTCAGAAGTTACCTTCGAAAATTCCATGCAAAAAAATTGCCCTCCTGGTTTTAAAACACGGTAAGCTTCTGTAAGGGCTTTTTCTATTTCCGTCACATTGCGGAGGCCGAATGAAATGGTATAGGCATCAAAAGTATCATTGGAAAATTTCGAGAGATCTGCTGCATCAATTTGCACCCAATCTATACCCGTAATTATACCCTTATTAAGGGCTTTTCGACGTCCCTCATCCAGCATATCTTGATTATAATCACAAACAGTGACCTTAGATTTTTCCGCAAAGCTCTCCGTTGACTTCAAAAAACGAAGGGCTATATCCCCTGTTCCACCAGCCATATCCAAAAGATGCATACCACCGCGCGGGCGCAGCATTTGAATAAGTTCATTTTTCCAATGTCGATGCATACCAAAACTCATAACATCATTCATAAAATCATAACTTTTTGCAACGCGGCTGAAAACGCCTTTAACAAGCTCAAGTTTGTCGTGGGTATCAACATTCTTAAAGCCGAAAGGCTTTTGAGACGCTTTATTTTTTTTATGGGAAGGTTCTGAAGTCATCATTTAAAGGCACTCATCTCAATATATTATGTTATTAAAAATACGACAGATTTACCACTCGATCTAGTGCTTTAAAAATTTTCAACACTCTTAGCCATTTCGTTTATTTTCTAAAGCGTACCAAAAATCAACCCCAACAAACGGTCTAGTTCCTGTGGGGTTTTGAATTTTATTTGAACGGAGCCACTTTGATCTTTACCCATGAAAATTTTCGATGACAACCCAATGGCTAAATTCAGTTCATCTTCAAGGGATTTGATATCGTCTGATGCAGGTGCGTCGTCTTTATTTTGTAATTTTTGACGGGACTTACTTTTTGAGTCTGACCTATCATTCTGATCTTTATCATGGTTTTTAGATATTGATGAATCAAGATAATTTTCAAAGTTAATTAAGTCAAAAGGTTCTTTATTATAATGAGATACAAGTTTTTCCGTTTGACGAACACTAAGCCCCTCTTTGACAATAAGGTTAGCAAAGTCATCTGCTTTGTCACAAGCAATCAAAATCTTAGCATGACCCACTGAAATATCACCTTGAATAAGAAAGTTTTTAACATGATTGTTCAATGTCAAAAGACGTAAAATATTGGCAATATGACTCCGACTTTTACCAATAATTTTTGAAATAGCCTCTTGGGTATATTGAAAGTCATCCATCAAACGCTGGTAACCATTTCCTTCTTCTATCACATTCAAATCATCACGTTGAATATTTTCAATCAAACCACTTTCAAGGGCTTGCTTGTTGGTTAAATGTCGAATAACAACGGGAATGGTATGGCGCCCCGCCTGCTTTGAGGCGCGCCAACGGCGTTCTCCTGCTATAATCTCATAAGTTTCAGGACCTGTTTTTTCTTTAATGGGACGAACAAGGATTGGTTGTAACACACCATTTTCTTTAATGGATGCAATTAATTCATCTAAATTTTTACCACTAAAGGTAGTTCTTGGTTGATACTTACCAGGCTTCAAATTAGTTAAAGGCAATATTGACAGACCTTCTTTGGTTGATTTTGCCCCCCTGAATTTTGAACCAAGAAGATTGTCAAGCCCACGACCCAAAGGTCTTGTAGTTTTTTCCTGGGAGGCTGTTTCTAAATAATTTGTTTCACGTGGAACAAGTTGATCTTCAAGAGAGCTTGTTAAAATTTCTTTTTTAGGCGGCAATGACATCGGTAATCCCCTGTTTTTTCATAATTTCAGATGCTAAATTCATATAAGCCAATGACCCTGCAGACTTAACATCATATATTAAAACAGGCTTACCATAAGAGGGAGCTTCAGAAACCCGAACGCTCCTTGGGATAGGTGTTTTAAAAACCAGGTCTCCAAAATGCTTTCGAACATCTTTAACAACGAGATCACTCAGCCCATTTCGTGGATCATACATAGTAAGAGCTATACCAAGAACGTCAAGATAAGGGTTTAAGTTAGATTGAACACGCTCAAGGGTTGACATTAATTGTGCTAACCCCTCAAGGGCATAAAATTCACATTGAAGGGGAATCAAAACACTGTGCGAGGCCACGAGAGCATTTATCGTCAAAAGTCCAAGGGCTGGTGGACAATCAATCAAAACATAATCATAGAGCCCTTCGCATTGCTCAAGACTATCACGCAAAAGAAATTGTTTACGCTCCATTTCAAGTGCATCATGCTCTATTGCAGCAAGATCTGCAGCAGCACTAACTAAGGACAAACCAGGTATTTCCGTTTGATGAGTGACATTTTTAAAAAAAGCATCGCACAACAAAACATTATAAATGCCTGGAGTATCGTGGCGATCATAAATACCAAGGCCCGTTGATGCATTTCCCTGAGGATCTAAATCAATTAATAAAACACGTTGGCCAATGGCTGCAAGAGCCGTTGCCACGTTAACGGTGGTGGTGGTTTTTCCAACTCCCCCTTTTTGATTTGCAACAGAAATAACGTGCATAACAACCCTTTTATAAAATTAAACTATAAAGAGGTTTCATTTTTTGATGCAACATCTGTTAAATCAAGAATGCATCCTCTAACATCAGTTATACTCTGATATTGCACAGTTGTCATCTCCCAGTTTTTAGAAGCTGCCTCAAGTTCAAGATCAACCCTTTCTCCTTTTAAAAAGAGAAAACGTGTTTCAGGATTTACAAACCTTTTTGATAAAGTCAAAAGATCATGAATACTAGCCATGGCACGACTTACAACAACGGATGCAGTCCCTTCAAAATTAAGAACATCACCTTCAAATACTGAAAAAGGCGTTTTTGTTTCACGTGAAACAGCCCTTAAAAAGGAACATTTTCGACGATCTCTTTCAACAAGAGTTACATTTTTACATCCTAAGATAGCTAAAACTGCGCCAGGAAATCCAGCACCAGACCCCAAACAAATAATTTTTTCATTAAATCTTACATAAGAAAAAAGTTGAGCACTATCTAAAAAATGACGATGCCACGTATCAGTTAAAGTAATTTGAGAAACTAAATTAATCGAGTTTTGCCACTTTGTTAAAAGTGCCTCATATATTTTTAATTTCTCAATTGTTTCACGTGAAACATTATCAAAAGAAAAAGAGGCACCTAATGCCCCTTGATTTTTAAAGTCATTAGTATATGACATAGATAAAAACTACCCTTTTGTATTCATGGATTCAAAGAAATCAGCATTTGATTTTGTACGCCTAATTTTCTCAAGAAGAAATTCCATACCATCTTGAGCGCCCATTGGATCCAAAATACGGCGTAAAATCCATACTTTTTGCATATCAGACTTACCAACCAACAACTCTTCTTTACGGGTTCCTGATTTATTCACATCAATGGCAGGATAAATACGTTTGTCAGACAATTTACGATCCAAAATTAATTCAGAGTTACCTGTTCCCTTAAATTCTTCAAAAATAACCTCATCCATACGAGACCCCGTTTCAACCAAAGCCGTTGCTATAATAGTTAAAGACCCGCCATTTTCAATATTACGTGCAGCACCAAAAAAGCGTTTAGGACGTTGCAAGGCATTAGCATCAACACCGCCTGTTAGAACCTTACCTGATGATGGCACCACTGTGTTATAAGCTCTGGATAAACGGGTAATAGAATCAAGAAGAATAACGACATCTTTTTTGTGCTCAACCAGGCGTTTTGCTTTTTCAATGACCATTTCAGCCACTTGAACATGTCGGGTTGCAGGCTCATCAAAAGTCGAGCTCACAACTTCTCCTTTAACAGAACGAGCCATGTCAGTTACTTCTTCTGGACGTTCATCAATTAAAAGAACAATAAGCTCTACTTCTGGATGATTTTTTTCAAGGCTCTTAGCAATACTTTGTAACATCACCGTTTTACCCGTCCGCGGTGGCGCAGTAATCAAGGCACGTTGCCCCTTACCAAAAGGGGAAACTAAATCTATAATGCGGCCTGCGAAATCTTTATCTTTGGGCTTAACATCAGGATCGTCTTCCATTTCGAAATTGAAACGTTCATCTGGATATAATGGAATAAGGTTGTCGAAATTAATGCGACGACGAGCTTCTTTGGGATCTTCTTTATTTATTTTAGTAATTTTATTTAAAGCGAAATAACGCTCATTTGATTTTGGTGCTCGAATGGTTCCTTCAATAAAATCGCCTGTCCTAACGCCTAAGCGTTTGATTTGATTGGGAGATACATACAAATCATCTGGTCCAGGGAAATAACTCGCCTCGGCGGAACGTAAGAAGCCAAAACCATCTTGCAATATTTCAAGGGTCCCTGCGCCATGAATAGCATCATCTTTAGCAATCATTTTCTTAAGAATATTAAAAATAAGATCTTGTTTGCGTAAATTACCAGCGTTATCAATTTTATATTTTTTGGCAATTTCTAGAAGATCTTCGGGAGATTTAGCTTTAAGCTCAGGAATGTTCATAGACAAGAGTTTTCTCGTTTGTTGAAGGTTTATAAATAAATTAGATTGTTTTTCATCAATTTTTAAGGGGGAAATAATAAAAAGAAAACCATCAAACAATCTCTATAAAAGACATTTTCAACGGAAATATAATTTCTTTATAACCTTAAAAAGGTTTTAAAA
Organism: Alphaproteobacteria bacterium; assembly: GCA_024280495.1. Lineage (GTDB taxonomy): Bacteria > Pseudomonadota > Alphaproteobacteria > Caedimonadales > UBA9215 > UBA9215. Next base: position 18,382 of record JAJRPZ010000046.1, on the reverse strand, counting down.
CAACTAAAAAGACGATTATAATCATTAATACTGTTGGGGTCTCATTGGCAATGCGGAAAAATCGAGCACTTTTTTGATTGCGATCGGCTTCAAAATCTTTACGCCACCTAGACATAGCACCGTGGGCACCAGTCATAAAAATAAGAAGTAAAATTTTTGCATGGAACCACCCCATGGGCTGAACAACAATACCAGGGGTCACAGTAAGCATCAATCCAAAAACAAAAGTGGCGACCATGGCAGGGTTAATAATACCCCGTAAAAGACGACGCTCCATAATTTTAAAGGTTTCACTTTGAAGTGATCCGACGGGCGCGTCACAATGATAAACAAATAAACGCGGTAAATACAACATTCCTGCCATCCAAGATATCACTGAAATCAAGTGCAATGACTTAATAATCAGGTAATAATCAGCTAAAAAATCTTTAAATGTTTCCATCAAACTGTCCTAAAAAACAGGCTTATTTTTGTCGTTTCTTCAAACCTATGATAGATTCTCTCAAAAGCCAACGTTAAAAAAGAATTTGAGATGAAAAAAATTTATGTCGATGCCGATGCTTGTCCCGTTAAAGAAGAAATTTTTAAGGTTGCCGCACGATTTGACCTTGAGGTTATCTTAGTAGCCAATTCTTATTTACGCAATCTATCCTATGCTAAAGCATTCTTGATTGTTGTGAGTGATGGTGCCGATAAAGCCGACGATTGGATTGCAGAAAAAATTGAATCAGATGATATTTTTATTACTGCTGATGTTCCTCTTGCAAAGCGATGTACTGAAAAAGGGGCTAAGGGCCTTAATTCTAATGGAAAAATATTTGATGAGAACTCTATTGGGAGTGCCCTTGCCATGCGCAACTTATTCACTAACCTTAGAGAAATTGGTGAAATTAACAGCCAATCAAAGCCATTTTCCAAACAAAACAGGTCTCAATTTTTACAAAGTTTGGATAAGCTCTTAAGATGAAAAAGAGTTTTGTTCCCACTGACGGACGTAATCGATACAATCACTTATATGCTGAATAGGCATCTCTGGCATCATGCCGTGTCCCATATTGAAAACATAGGGATGATCTTTAAAAGTATTTAAATACTTAAAAACTTCTCGTTTCAATAAATCGCCACCAACTTGCACGACCATAGGGTCAATACCACCTTGAAGCACAAGGGTTTTGGGGGTTGTTTTTAAAATAGCTGAGGGATTCATAAATTGATCAATGGCCATGGCATCAGCTGTCACTTCTTTCGTCAAAACAACGCCTTGAGTTCCCATACCCCGCGGAAAATATATCAAAGGTACATCTGGACATTCTAATCGAACGTTATCAAAAATGCGTTTTACTGGATTTTTCAAGCATTTATCTTGAAGAAAATGTGGACAATTCCCTGCCCAAGAATCAAAAAGTTTAAGTACGTCAGCCCCAGCCTTAGCCTGTGAAATTAAATAAGATGTGATTGACGTCACCAATAAATCAAGCACTTTTGTCACAAGGTTTGGATGACGCACCATGGTTAAACGTGCTTTTTCGAAATTTTTAGAGCCTCCTCCCTCTAGCATATAACACATAAGGGTCCAGGGCGCCCCTGAGAAGCCAACAAGTGTCTGGTTAGGACCGAGGTGTTGCTTTGTTAAAGATAATGCCTCAGGGGTTGCCTGAAGATTCTCATGGATAGTGTGGAGTGAAAGGGAAGCTAAATCTGCTTCTGAGGTGATGGCTTCTAATTTAGGACCTTCGCCTTTAACAAATTCTACCTTTTGTCCTAATGCCTTTGGAATCACTAAAATATCCGAAAATATAATAGCTGCATCAAGATCAAAACGACGCAGCGGTTGTAAGGTAGCTTTAGAGGCGCCTTTTGGATCTGCACAAAAAGATAAAAAATCTGGATAGGAAGAACGAAGCTCTCGGTATTCTGGAAGAAAACGACCAGCTTGACGCATAAACCAAATGGGAACACGTTGTTCTTTTTTTTTCGATTTTAAAAGGTCTCTTAATAATAACATTATTATATATATTATATTGTTGTTGTTATATGTAGGAAGGATAACGTTTTTTCACAGGCTGTGCAAATGGTTATCCACAGATAAGAGTGGGAATGACATTGAAAAAGCATTTTTTATTCACAGGTTATTCACAGGTTATGTGGTTGTTGGTTATTTTTAGAGAGCCTGTGGATGAAATGTGGATAAGGAGGTCGATAAACTTACACACAGAGTTATGATACTGGTTATTCACAGGGTTATGAGAGGGGGGGAAACAAAAAAATGATTAGATTGCCAATTCTGTTCTTGGTATGAGGCCATAAAAAAATTATAAGTAAGTTGGGTGGTGAGGAGTATTAAATTTTTTCTTGCATAAAGAAAAAACGATGGTATAAGGGAGTATTCCTTGTCGCGGGGTGGAGCAGTTTGGTAGCTCGTCAGGCTCATAACCTGAAGGTCGTTGGTTCAAATCCAGCCCCCGCAACCATTTACATTAGGCGGTTCATTAATTATATTTGATGGCGTTGCTTTCTCGCTCCTAGACTGGAACCTTTCTGGAAGGCTATATTTCTAGGCATTTCCATTATTATTTATTTTGCGTCTTGTTATAAATAATTTCCCAAGATTCATCGTCAATGGGGGAGACCGATAACCGTGATTGCTTCACAAGGGGCAAATGATCTAAACGAGGGTCTTCCTTAATATCAGAAAGAGTGACAAAGTTTTTAACATCCTCAATGGCTTTCACATCTACCATGCCAAAGCGACCACTCTCATCGGTGTGATCAGGGTAATATTCTTTGACTATCTCAACGATCCCTACAATGCGTCGCTCATTCACTGAATGGTAAAAAAAGGCACGGTCGCCAATTTTCATAGCCTTTAAATTATTGGATGCCTGATAATTTCGAACACCATCCCAAGGTTCAGATTTAACGTTTTTTTGATTTTCCCAAGACCATGTATTAGGTTCTGATTTTAAAAGCCAGTAATTCATAAAAATATTCCTTTCATGGAAAGCTCTTTAGTTGATTAGTTTTTGTTTACACGAGGTGTAAGGGACGACGGCTATACTTATAAACCAAGGAACGCAGCAACAAAGGGTAAACGTAAAAATGATTAGCTATATAATTGCGGTAAGGGGCGATCAAGTAAGGCATCAAAGCTTTCTTGAATGGTTTTTCCCTCGTACAAAATATCATAAACAGCTTTGCAGATAGGCATATCAATCTTGTATTTCTGAGCCAGTAAATGAACAGCCTTTACCGTATGTGCTCCCTCGGTTAAGGGGTGTTGGGATGATAAATCAAGAACGTCCTTTCCAAGGCTTTCTTGCCCCAAATCAAATCCATATTTCATATTACGGGACGTTTGTGAATAACAACACAAAACCAAATCTCCCATGCCTGAAAGCCCCATAAATGTTTCCTTCTTTGCACCCTTTAAGACGCCAAAGCGCGCAATCTCTGTGAGCCCTTGAGTTACAAGGGCGGCTTGGGCGTTTTCACCGCGTTCTGATCCTGAAACCATGCCAGATGCAATGGCAATAACATTTTTTAGAGCCCCCCCAATTTGAACCCCCATGGGGTCATCGCAAGGATAGATACGCAATGTGTGTGTGCTAAGGGCCTCTGAGAACTCCTGAGATTTCTTAAAGGTTGAAAGGGCTAAGGTAGCTGCTCCTGGCGCGCTAAAAGCAATCTCTTTCGCAAAATTAGGACCTGAGAAGAAACCAATGGGTGCCCCTGGTAAAATCTCCGTACAAATTTCAGACAGCAATGCCCCCGTGGAAACTTCAATGCCCTTTGAACAAAAAATCAACGGGGTTGTCTTGGATAAATGAGGTTTTAAAGTTTTTAAAAACCCGCGAATGACTTGGGCTGGTGTTACCACAAGGAGGGCATCGGCATCTTTAATACTTGCAAGATCACAGGTAACCTTAATATCTGTGGGTACGGGCACCCCTGGCAATCGAGATCTATTTTCACCGTACTTTGCAATTTCATTCTTTTCTTCCTCGAGATAAGCCCACAGGGTTACATGGTTTCCCGCATTATGAGCTTGAATGGCAAGGGCAGTTCCCCATGCACCAGCACCTAAAATAACCATTGACTTTTTTTTTGTCATTTTTATTCTTTCTTATAAAGTATCTAAGGGCCAACGAGGGCGTGGTTTAAAATCGTAGGAATCCATCAAGCCAAGACGGTATTTTTCAAGGCCAGCCCAGGCAATCATGACGCCGTTATCCGTACAAAGGTCCAGTGGCGGTGCATAAAAAGGTACATTTTTATATGCTGCCAACACCTCTAAAATTTGACGCAAAAATACATTTGCTGCAACCCCTCCTGAAACAACAAGTGCAGAAATTTCGTATTTTTTTTCCTGACAGACATCAAAAGCATTTTTCAAACGATCCTTTAGAGTATCCGCAATGGCAGCTTGTAAACTTGCGCACATATTTGAGATAACTTCAGGTGATAGGGCTTCTTTTTTAGTTTTTTCCATTTCTTTTTCAATGGCACGTCTCACTGCAGACTTTAATCCTGAAAAAGAAAACTGACACCCAAGTCCCCCATCGGTGCGCCTCCAAAGAGGTCTTGGAAAATCATAAGCTCTAGGATTACCAAATTGAGCCTGTTTTTCAACATGAGGTCCACCCGGGTAAGGTAATCCCATCATTTTAGCACATTTATCAAAACATTCTCCAACGGCATCATCCTGGGTGGATCCTAAAACATCATAGTCAACAGGAGACTTTACCACCACCGTTTGGCAATGACCGCCAGAAACCAATAATAACAAATAAGGAAACGCCAAGTTTTCTGTCATGCGGGGCATTAAGGCATGACCAGCCAAGTGATTAACGGCCAGAAAGGGTTTATTATGGGTTATGGCGATGCTTTTCGCCATCATGACCCCAACCATAACCCCACCAATAAGTCCAGGGCCACAGGTCACCGCAATGCCATCTAAGCCATTAAAAGATAAATCAGCATCCTTTAATGTCTTTTCGACCAGGGGTGCTAATATTTTGAGGTGAGAGCGCGCCGCAACTTCGGGTACGACGCCACCATAAACGGCATGTTCTTCCATTTGGGAGAATAATTGATGGGATAAAATATTTTTTTTGTCATCAACGAGGGCAACGGCAGTCTCGTCGCAACTTGTTTCAATACCAAGAATAATCATAATAAGTCAATTTTAACTTTTCATTTCTCTCTTAATCAAGCATTTTATAAGGGTAGAATAAAGAAAAATATAATAATGGTCCTACTTTGAAACAGGAAAACCCCTCAAAAAACAGCCCTTATTCTGTGGCGCTTTCATCAGTTCTGCCATCAGTCCTCCCTGGCCATTGCTTGCGCATCGGGACCAGAGGCAGTGCCCTCGCCCTTTATCAAGCTAACATTACTAAAGAATTATTGGAAAAAAGCTGTGCTAAAAATGGGTTTCCTTATACTTTTAAAATTGTTGAAATTAAAACAACGGGTGATAAAGTTCTGGATCGTCGTCTCAGTGACATGGGAGGAAAAGCTCTTTTCACAAAGGAAATCGATCACGCCCTTTTGGATGGCCGCATTGATTTAGCTGTTCACTCCTTGAAAGATTGTGAAACATGGCTACCCCCAGCCTTTGAAATTGCAGCGATTTTAGAACGTGAAGACACAAGGGATGCCTTAATATCATGGAACAATACAAAATTAAAAGATCTACAGGCTGATGCCCTTTTTGGTACGTGTTCTTTGCGGCGCACGTCGCAACTTTTACATTTGTATCCCCACTTTAAAACAACCCTCTTTCGGGGAAATATTCAAACACGTCTAAAAAAAATCCATGAACACCATGAAGCCGATATTACCATGTTGGCTATTGCAGGTCTCAGTCGCATGGGGCTTATCGATCAAATAACAGAAGTTTTGGAGCCTGATATTTTGACTCCCTGTGTCGGTCAAGGAGCCATAGGCATCGTGTGCCTTAAAGATAAAATCAAACTCAAAGAACTGCTGCGAACCATTAATCATCATAAAAGCTATGAAGCCGTGACCCTTGAGCGGTTTTTTCTGGATCATATAGAGGGGCACTGTGGAACACCCGTTGGGGGACTTGTGACTTTTGAAAACAGCGACCGTGTAAATTTTATTGCTTGTGTTGCAACCCCCGATGGCTCTAGCTTGTGGCGTGAAAATTTAAGCCTATCCTTAAATGAGGCTCCTGGAGAAATAGCTCGCCTTGGCCGTGAAATGAAAAAATGGCTTCAAGCCTATGATTTGTAAGTATTCCATTTGCAAATCTCCAATAATTCTCCTTTTGCGTCCCCTTAAGGATTCAAAACGCGTTGCTAAAGACTTTGAAAAAATTGGTTTCAAGAGCATAATTGAACCTCTTTTCGACGTTGACTATTTAGACCCAATAGCACCAACCTTAACACCTGAAAATCTAATTATTACCAGCCGTCATGCTTTGCCTTATTTGAAAAAAATGGCCCTTCAACAAAACATTCCTATTTATTGTGTGGGAGAAGAAACGGCAAAAGACCTAAAAAATCTTGGATTTACATCAGTGATAAAAGCCTCAAAGGCAAAAAATTTGTTAAACTTTTTAGCCCTTCAACAAAACCACCTTTATTTATCAGGAAAAGATGTCACCCTCAATTTTTCTATGGTCCATCCCCATTGCCAGCGCCTTATTACTTATCAGATGACACCGCGACCCTATCTTAATGAAAAAGTACGCCAATCCCTTGAAAATAAACATATTACTCATATCGCGGTCTATTCTGCCAGATCCGCTACGTTTTTTCATAAACTTTTGCTGAAATTCAATGTAAAGTTAAAAGGTATTACGTTTTTAGCTTTAGGGGAGACATGCGCAGCGGCATTACGTGACCTTGGATATGAATTTATTGAAGTCGCGGAAGAGCCAACACAAATTGGTATGCTTAAGGCTCTAAAAAATAGCACCACGAAAAAATAAGGGATAAGATCCATGGCGACCAAAAAAACAAATAAGCACACAACGCCTCTAAAAGAGCCCACTAAAGAAACGGTCGAAATTTCTGATGCGCTGCCAGAAAAAACAACCCAAAAGCAAGGTGAACCCAAGGGGAAAAAGTCTGCGGAAAAAAAATCCCTTAATATTTTTTTAATTGTTATTTTATTGCTTATTGCAGCTGGGATTTACCTCTATCAAAAAGGCTATATTACTCAACACTATCCTATAGCAAAATCAAAATTTTCCCATCATAGTCCCTTGAACGGCGAGGACGCATTTACAAAATTACAAAAAGAAACCCAAGGGTTAACGCCCCCAGACCCAACACCTAAATCAGAAAAAGCAGAATCCCCCCCCCGTTCTCCACTGATAAATAACTCAGAATTAAAAGAGCAAGTTGAAACCCTGAATCAAACCGTTCAAAATTTAAAATCGGAGTTAATAGGGTTGCGCACGGCACACATAAAAGCACAAGAAAATGAACGAAAAAACGTCATATCAAGTACTGATCCAAAAGAAATAGAGCAAAATCTAATTCTTAAAATAAAACAGATTTCTGCTTGGAGAGATCTCAAGCTGAAAATAAATCATGGGGCCCCCTATGGAGGTGAAATTGAATCTTTGTGCAAAGCATTGGGGGGGCGTTTACCTTCTGAAATAGAAAACTTACTTCAAAAACTTGCTTCTTTCTCAAGCATTGGTATACCTTCTCTTCGTATTCTCTATAAATATTTTAAACCAATGGCCCATGATATGGACCAAAAAGAAGCATTTTCAAATGCAGAGACACCCTTAGACAAAGCAAAAGCTTTCTTCAAACAGTTTGTGACTATTCAAAAGAAAAACGACATGGAAATGGGTGTTTCTAACGTCAAAACCCCTGGGCAGACCCTCCTTTGGAAAATAAAGCAGGGTCATATAAGTGCCGTCATTCTGGATATAGAAACTTTGAAATCCCTTAATATCAACGAGCCTAAATTGGCAAAGTGGTTGCTTCAAGCAAAGACTTATCAGGGTAGTCAAGGCATTCTTAATACCCTCCGAAATCATATCCTTGATTAACAATCAATAAAGGAAATTACCATGCGTACACTTATTTTAATCCTATTGCAAGTTGGCATTTTCAGTCTCTTAGCCCTTTGGTATCAAAAAAATCCAGGGGAAATTGCCATACAATGGCTTGGGTATGATATTCAAGTTAGTATTGCTATTTTCTTTGTTTTTCTTTTGGTTACCGTGACAATTTTATATGTGCTATTACGTTTTGTTGCCACTGTTTTTAACCTGCCAACATTTTTTAGGTCACGATATGCAAAATACAACCAAGCCCGCGGAGTGCATGCCATGGAAGATAGTCTCGTTGCCCTTTACGCAACCGATGGCAATAAACTTGCAAAAACAGGAAAATACACATCATTATTCCTAAAAAATAGCGACATTGGATCTTTCTTTCAGGGGAAAGCTGCCCTCATTAATCACCGTTACCTCAAAGCTGAAGAACACTTTAATCATATGTTAAAGAAAGGAAATTTACCTTTTCTTGGATATACGGGTCTTTTTCATGTGGCACTTTCTCAAAACAAGACTAAAGATGCTTTGAAATATGTTGATCTTTGTATTGCCCTTCACAAAAAAGCAACTCCCCTGCGTTTGCAAGCAGCAGACCTCGCTCTAAAGGAAGGTCTCTATGAACGGGCCATCACAGAATTTACTGTTCTTTTGAGAAAAGATCCAGAAAATAAGAACCTTCAGCATAAAAAAGCTAACGCCCTTTTTGAACACGCAAAAGTGCTCAAGAAAAATAATAATTCGAAGAAAGCTCTTTCTCTTCTCGAAAAATCCCATGACCTATCTCCCTTGAATCAAGATATTATAAAGTTCCATATTCAAACCCTTCAAGATTTAGGCAAAACACGAGCAACCTTAAAGCTCATTGAAAAAACATGGGAAAAAACACCTGATGAAGCCTATGTCCTAACGTACATTTCTCTTTCAAAGGGCACCACTGATCTTGAACACTACAAAGCACTTCAAGGACTTTTCCCTATAAATCCAGGTCATTCCATATCCCTTTTGGTTCAAGCACGCTATGCCCTTAAAGCAAAATTATGGGGTCCTGCCCATGATGCCTTGAGGAATCTTATGGAAAAGGGACATAATTCTCCAGAAATATACCGCCTGATGGAAGAGTTAAAACAATCTGAAAATGCACGTTAACTTAAACGAAACCAAGAAAAAAAGAATAACATGACCTCATATGATCAAGACTATCAACGCTCCATTACTGATCCAAATCATTTTTGGAAAGAAAAAGCACAAATCCTAGATTGGATTAAGCCCTTTACTGTCATAAAAAACACAAGCTTTCACAAGGAAGATTTTCGGATAAAGTGGTTTGAAGATGGTGAACTCAATGCTTGTTATAACTGTGTGGACCGCCATGCAAATAAAACACCAAATAAAACGGCCTTTATTTTTGAAGCCAATGAACTTGGTAATGCGCGTTCAATTTCTTTCAAAGACCTCTTAAAAGAAGTCTGTAAATTCTCTAATGTCCTTAAATCCAAGGGGGTTCAAAAAGGCGATGTCGTCACTATTTATATGCCAATGATCCCAGAAGCAGCTTATGCCATGCTGGCTTGCTCTCGAATTGGTGCTATTCACAACGTAGTTTTTGGCGGGTTTTCAGCTTCAGCTCTTGCTTCCCGCGTGGATGACTGCGATTCAAATATGATCATCACTGCAGATGCTTCCGTTCGGGGCCCTAAAACAATTTCCCTTAAGGAAACTGTCGATGTAGCTTTGGAAGAATCCAAAAAAAATACCGTCAAAACAGTTATTACTGTCAAGCATATCGGATCTAAATGCCATATGAAAGAAGGTCGTGATTTTTGGTATTATGATCTGGCAAAATTTATGGAAACAACTTGCCCCATTGAGCCCATGAAATCCGAAGATCCATTGTTTATTCTTTATACATCAGGGTCAACGGGAAAACCAAAGGGAGTTTTACATACAACGGGCGGTTATCTAACCTACGTAGCCTTTACCCATAAAACAATTTTTGATGTTAAAGAAAATGATACTTATTGGTGCACGGCCGATGTGGGGTGGATCACGGGACATTCCTATGGCGTTTATGGCCCCCTTGCCAATGGCACAACTTCGGTCATGTACGAAGGTATTCCAACATATCCTGATGCGTCACGCATTTGGAAAATTATTGATACACACAAAGTTTCTTTGTTTTACACAGCCCCAACGGCCATTAGATCCCTCATCAGCCAGGGAGATGAGTATACTCAAACCACGACGCGCACGTCTTTGCGTATTTTAGGGTCCGTTGGCGAACCCCTTAATCCAGAAGCCTGGCAGTGGTATCATGACGTTATTGGAAACGGAAAATGCCCCATTGTGGATACCTGGTGGCAGACGGAAACAGGTGGCATGATGCTTAGCCCCCAACCCCATGGCATGAACCTCAAACCAGGCTCCGTTGACAAGCCTTTTTACGGCGTAAAGCCAGAACTTGTTGACAATAAAGGCACAATTATTATAGGAAAAGGTTCTGGAAATCTTATCATCAAAGATTCTTGGCCTGGGCAAATGCGTGGCATCTATAAAGATCAAGATCGCTTTTTTAAAACTTATTTTTCAAGATTTCCAGGAAGCTACTCCTCTGAAGATGGTGCTAAACGCGACGAAGAAGGTTATTATTGGATCACTGGACGGGTGGATGATATTATCAATGTATCAGGACATCGTATTGGTACTGCCGAAGTTGAAGCAGCTATCAACAATCATTTTGATATCGCTGAGAGTGCAGTTGTTGGAGTACCCCATCTCATAAAGGGAGAAAGTCTTTGTGCCTTTGTGATTCTCAAAGCGGGTTCTCTTAAATCAAACAGCATTAAGGGAGAGGTTATGCAAATCATCACCCGTGATATTGGTTCTTTTGCTAAGCCAGACACCTTTATTGTTGTGCCTAGTCTCCCCAAAACAAGATCTGGAAAAATCATGCGTCGAATTTTACGCAAAATCGCCACTGGTGATCACGATAATATCGGTGATATTTCAACTCTTTCCAACCCCAGAATTGTTGTTAAAATTATAGAATTGATGGACCATAAAGGGTGACCATAGTAATTTCAAAGAAATCTTTATTTTTTATTGTTTTTTAAAGGAGAGAATAAAAACCTGATGTATTTAAAGCTGGTTTAAAAGAATCAGATATACCGATGAGGGGTTCTTGGCTGCCCAATATTAAATATCCCCCAGTCTTTAAGGAACGTTCAATGTTTTTAATGATTTTTTCCTGAAAGTTTGGTTGCCAAAATTTCAAGTGATTTCGAAAAACGATGCAATCAAAAGGGGCTTCCGTTGGTTGAAAATCATAAAAATTCCCTTGGGAAAAAGAAATAATATTTCTAACAGTGGATTTCATAAAAAATTCGTCATTTGTTTTTTTAAGACCTGCACAATAAAGTTGGAAAACAACATCCTCTATTTCTTCAGAGGTAAACTCTCCTTTTTCAGCATTGGCTAGAGCTATTGAATAAGTATCGGTGGCAGAGATATGAAAATGCCAATTAGAAAATGTTTCTTGATAACTATTTAGAAAAAGAGCCAGGCTATAGGCTTCTTTTCCTCCTTCACACCCTGGCACCCAAAAATTAAGAGCTCTATCATCTCTGCTTTTATTCAAGAGCTCTGGAAATAAAACTTCCGATAAGGCGCGAAACATGCCTGCCCCTTCAAAAAAAGAAAGGTGAGGACGCATTAGAAGATTTTCAAAAGCAGCAAGAGGTTTTAAAGTGCCTTTTTGAATGCTTTTGAAAAAGGCTTCATCGGAATCATATGAAAGATTTTTCGCAATTTTTGAAATTTGACGAGCCTTTAAAGCAATGTCCGTTGGTTGGATACGTGATTGATATGTTTTAGATAAAAATTCAGCACAGTTCTTGTAAAGAGACTTTTTAAATTCATTAGATTCTGAGATTGTTTTTGCATCTTTTTTTGGCGATATAGAAAAATCCATAGGTTGAGATAAGTGTTCAGTGGTCATTTCTAAAATTCCATAATATAAAGGGTGTTATTAGAACAAACCTCATTGAGGCTGAATAAAATGCTTTTTTTCATAAGTCATTATTTATAGAGCCTCTTTGAAATTTTAATTGTCGTCGGTGGCTCCATTTTTACCGATACTATCAAATGATTGACGCGTGGTGTTTTCTGGGTCAAGGGAAATAGCGCCTGCCTCAATGGAAGTCAATTTATTGTCTTTTATTTTTTGAATGCATTGTGATTTTTCACGGTCTGTCGTGGAAAAATATTTGTCACAATCGCGATTCCAATATGTGGGTTTATCAGCACAGGCAGTAAGGGCAAAAATGACTGCAAGTGGTGATAATTTAAAAATAAGTTTCATTATATTTCCTAATCCAATTATTTATCTTTTTATTTAAACTTGTATTAGCTAGCTCGTCAAGGAAAGTGTTAAAAATCAACGCAAAATGGCTATTTATGTTCGAGTCACCATGCATTTTTGAGGTGTGTTAAGCCCCATTTATAAATGACGACATAGTCAAAACGCATGTTGTACGGAGCATAATTCGGATTTCTAGCAAGATAAAATTGCGCGCCCTTATGGATGCGTTTTTGTTGTTTAGGGGAGAGAGCCTCGAGACCTACTTTTTTTATCTGACGGAATTTTACCTCACAAAATGCAATGGATTTTCCACGCTTGAAGATCAAGTCAATTTCTCCAAAGGGGTTCTGGTAACGTGATTCTAAAAGACCATATCCCTGAAAAAAAAATTTTAGAAAGACTAGCCGTTCGGCAAAGCGGCCTATACGTTCGTTTTTCTGTCTTTTATTTCTTTTTGAATAATGGAGTTTCTGTGCCAAAAACACAGGGATCCTTGGTCGATTCATTTCCATATCCTATTCACAAAACCGTTTCACATCACGTAATACCACTCCCAAAACCGTGAGATCAGGCTTTGTTTCAAGTTGACTTTCTTTGATGGTATTTGTGATGGTATTTAATATCCGTGCTTTAGATTTTTTCCAATGGGACAAAAGGCTTTCAAAGTGATCATTTGTCTTAATTTTTTCAGTCTCTGCTTCCTCTAACATATGAACTACTAAATCACTTTGACAGCTATAGAGGTCTTCGACCATGGCGTTAACAAGTTTACGTTCCCATGGCGTCGTATTGAAAGTGGGAGAATCTAGAGTCTCACGTAGGATGCTGAAAAAGAAGTTATGGTCCGTTTGAAAATATAATTCAGCAACTTCTGGGACTGTTTTTTTTGTTTCATTGGCAATCAAAATAATATCTGGGGACGTAGAGGCAATTTTGAGAATAGACAGGCGGTGAGCTAAACTTTTGGGCATACCTTGAGTCGTGGCATTATTAATTTCACCTTCAATTTTAGATTTAAGAGTCGAATGTAACGTGTCCTGCATGTGAGACAAAAATGAGTCTATGCCAACACTTAGAACTTGTGTGGTTTTATCTATGCTGTCGGATAGAGGATAATAGCGCAAAAGCCACAAAACCGTACGCTTTACTATTTTATAGACCATAAGTCTGTAAGATATAATTTGCTCTTCTGTTAATTTGCAATCGAGATCTTCAATATCATCCCAAAGCTGACGTATTTTGAAAACTTCACAGGCTATAAAATAGGCTTTAAAAATGTTTGCGATGTCCGATGATGTGCTGTTAATGGCAAGGTTGATAAAGCTTGGCCCCATGCGATTCACAAGAGAATTTACGGCAAAGGTTGTGATGATTTCGCGTCGTAAGGGATGTCGCATAATTTGCTCTAAATAATTTTTATGAAGGAGCGTTGGAAAATAAGAAATGAGGCGGCTATGGAAAAAGGCGTCATCAGGAACATCCGTTGCAAGAAGTTGATCATAAAAATTAATTTTTGCATATCCTAAAACAACGGCAAATTCAGGCCTGGAAAAATAGGTTTGTGAATTTTGTAACTCTTCAAGCCCCATATCATCGGGCAGATATTCAACGGATCGATCTAAAATGCCATCTTGTTCTAGGCGGCGGATGAGTTGAATTTGTTGATCAAAGTTTTTATTCCCCAGGGACGCAATATCTGTGATGGTTTGGGGTTGAAGATAATTATCCCGCAAAACAAGCTCACTCACTTCTTCTGTCATTTTCACAAGTATTTTATTGCGTTCCTCTAGGTGCATACTTTTTGATCTCATGATGTCATTAAAGAGAATTTTGATATTAACTTCTCTGTCGGAACAAGATACGCCAGCAGAATTATCAATGGCATCTGTATTAATGCGCCCATGGACCAAACGTTCGAATTCGATCCGCCCAAGCTGGGTGCATCCAAGGTTAGCCCCCTCCCCAATAACTTTTACTCGGAGGTCTTTTGCATCAATGCGGGTATTATCATTGGCACGGTCACCAATATCGTTTATCCCCTCAGTGCTTGATTTAATATAGGTCCCAATACCACCAAACCACAAGAGTTCAGCATTATGTTTGAGAATTAAAACAATTAAGTCATCGGGACGCATAATGCTGTGGCTCACACCCAGCATGTCTTTTATTTCTGGGGTTAGGGTTATTTTTTTATCAGAACGGCTGTAAATTTCCGCCCCCTTTGAAAGGACTTTTTTATCATAATCCGTCCAACTGGAACGGGGCATTTCAAAAAGACGTTTTCGTTCTGTGAATGACTTGGCAGCATTGGGATTAGGATCTATAAAAATATGCATATGGTTAAAAGCTGCAATCAATTTAATGTGTTTGGATAACAACATGCCATTACCAAAAACATCCCCTGACATGTCACCAATACCAATGGCGGTGAAATCTTCATTTTGAATATCTTTGCCCATTTCTCGGAAATGGCGTTTGACGGATTCCCAAGCTCCTTTGGCTGTAATTCCCATTTTTTTATGGTCATATCCAACGGAACCACCTGAAGCAAAAGCATCACCGAGCCAAAAATTATACTTGTTTGAAATCTCATTGGCATAGTCCGAGAATGTTGCCGTTCCTTTATCGGCAGCCACAACAAGATAAGTGTCATCAGCGTCATAACGAACAACATTTTCAGGGTGGACTACTTTACCATTAACCAGGTTATCCGTCAGATCCAATAGACCGCAAATGAAAGTTTGGTAACAGCGAACGCCTTCCGCCAAAAATTCTTCACGATTATAACCTTCCGTTGATGTTTTAACAATAAACCCTCCCTTTGATCCCACGGGAACAATGACGGTATTTTTGACCATTTGTGCTTTAACGAGATTCAAAACTTCCGTTCTAAAATCTTCGTGACGATCAGACCAACGAAGGCCACCCCGTGCAATTTTACCACAGCGTAAATGCACCCCTTCCACATAAGACGCGTAGACAAAAATTTCAAAAAGAGGTCGTGGTTTTGGAATTTGTTCAATGTCCCGTGAAGATATTTTAAAGGACAAATAATCTTTAAGGTCCCCCTCTGTATTCTTTTGATAATAATTTGTGCGAACCGTTGCATTTAGGACAGTCAAATAAAGACGTAGGACGCGGTCATCATCGGCGTTCGAAACGCCTTCCAGCTTATTAAAGATTGCATCATGGTGTTTTTGAGCTTTTTCTTTATCTTGATTTTTTGGATCAAAGCGGGCTTCGAAGTAATTCTTGAACTCCACGACGATGCTTGGATTTCTCACCAATGTGTTAGCAACGTAGGCCTTTGAAAAAGGAAGGCCAATAAGGCGGAGGTATTTCGCGTAGGCTCTGAAAATAGAGCATTGTCGCCAATTAAGTCCAGCACGCAAAACAAGACGGTTAAAACCATCATTTTCCACATGGGCGAGGCGCACTTGTACGAGGGTTTCTTCAAATTCTTTACAGGTCGCTTCAAGATCAATAATACAACCACCCCTGGATTCGAGATTGAAATCATGGATCCAGACACTTTGATCACAGCCCTGTGGTGAAATTTCATAGGGAACTTCACTTATCACTTTGAGGTCAAGATTTTCCATGATGGGGATGACGTCAGAAAGGGGAAGAGGCGTCCCTTTATTGTAGATTTTTAATTTAAGAGCTTTCGAGTTTTTTTCTTCAAAGCCATAAATGCGAACGGAAAAGTCATTGACAGCAGAAAGATTTTCAATGGCCTTGATATCATCAAGGGTGTCTGCACCCTTATAGCGTTCTTGATATCCTTTATCAAAGGCACGGCGATAACGGCGATATAATTCTGCGCTTTGAACTTCTTGAAAGCGATCCATAAGGGTAATTTTTAAATCATCTGCCCATGATTTTGATTCTTCGAGGAGAAGCTGTTCTATGTGTTCTAAATCATAAGAATCTTTAAGTCCCATTGAAGAATGAATGGTGTAGTGTACCCGTGCAAAAGCAAGTTCACCGTACTGTGCTTTGTAAGTTCCAATGGTTCCGTCGAATTTTTCACGGAGAATATCAGCAATGCGGTCGCAAAGTTCAGAGTCAAAACGATCACGGGGAATATAAACAAGGCAAGATAAAAATCGATTAAATTGATCCCGTCGCACAAAAAAAGCAAGGCGTTTGGAATCTTTAAGGCGAAGAATTCGAAGGGCAATATCCGTGAGTTCTTGAATGGAGGCTTGAAAGAGCTCGTCACGGGGGAGGGAATCTAGGATGTGAATAAGGGCTTTCCCATCATGCCAATCAAAGGTAAAGCCTGCCTTAGTAATAATTTTTTCAATTTTTGTGCGTAAAAGAGGAATGTCACGGGCGCTGCTATCATAGGCAACGGAGGTGAATAGACCAACAAAAAGGCGAATACCAATCACTTTACCATTTTCATCATAGCGTCTCACGCCAATGGAATCCATGCGTACGCTGCGGTGCACTTTTGATATAACACTTGTTTTATTAATAATGACGGGAAAAGAATTTAGTATATATTTTTTAGATTCCTCATTCAGGGCAATGCCTTCAAAGAGGGTTTGAAGATGAGATAAATCAGGATCCGTTAGGATGCCAAGGGCGTCTTCATTCTCAACACGACGTGCGAGTTTATCAACGTCATCAGGTACAAGATCGTAATTGCAATACCCAAGAAAGGTAAAATGTTCTGATTCCATCCATTCTAAGAACTTGAGCGTTTCATCAAGGGCTTCAGGTTTATTAGGTGCATTTTCAAGAATGCGTAATTCCTCAATGGTTTCAAGGGCCTTTGCACGCATTGGTTTCCAATCTTGATTGGCAAGACGCACACTTTCAAGAACACTGGGGAGTTGATCTTTTATGTCTTTGAGGAGAGAGGAAGATGCTTTATTTACAACTTCACAGTGAACTATGGATTCAAGTTGACCACCTTCAAGAAATTCTTTAGGGCCAGCAAGATGAGTTAAAGTGCCATCCTTATCGCGTTTGACGTTGAATATTGGATGAAACGTAAGACGTGCCTTGGTGTCAAGTCGACTAAGGAGGCCATAAAGGGAATCAAGGGAAAAAGAAAGATTTGCATCCACAATATTAATAACAATGCGCTCTGCTGCGGCATTGCCTTCTTTAGGTTTCCAGTGAAAGGCATCTATTTTAGGCTTGCCATTTTCTTTTGTTTGGAAAAACTCCCAAACTTTTGATATTCCTTCGAGTACATCTTCATGTCGCGCTCTAGCAAAAGTATCCTGGGGAGAATTTGCGTAAAAAACATCAATAAATTTATCAATATGACTTGATTGGTGAGCCTTAAAATTTGCCTTTAGGTCAGCCTTAAGAATTTTAAGGGTTTCACTTTTCATGGCATCTATGTTTTCTTGAGGTGTTTTTTTTACAATTTTCAAAAGTTCAGGCTGTGGCATTTTTTGTTTTCCTTAAGTCTTTTGCGCTTATAAACTTAGATTTATTAATCTTAAATCCAGGTAATACGATATTTATCGAAATAGATAATTACAGCAATTATATCTCAAATGTTAATGATACTATCGCCTAAAATATAAATAAACAGTAAATTTCAAAGTGTTTTTTCTTAAATATTTTGGGCTCTTCTGCGTTTCTAGTTGCAGCTATATTCTATCCCTATAAGGACTAGAGTACCTCCATATAAACTGAAAGTCCGCATAAATATGAGCCAGTCAGCCTTTAGATATTATTAAAACAACCACTCAAACCGTTGATTTAAAAGGACTTTAATGCAAATGCCTCAGGATTTAATCAATGGAACCTCGTTTAAAAGTGCGGACAAAGGAATTTTGTTTTTTCTAAAAAAGGACCGTATCTCCTTCTATGGCCCCTTCACATGTGAAGTGCGTCATTTGAGTTTTTGGTCTGGTCTTCGTAAAACACTTCAGTTGGCGTTTTAAAATTAAGGATGCGTCTTGGTCTTGTGTTGAGTAACATTTCGATCTTTTTCACATCCTCTTGAG
>JAJRPZ010000045.1 GCA_024280495.1 Alphaproteobacteria bacterium | reverse complement strand
GTGGCTCCTAACCTTGCTAAAGGCTCTGTGATGAGGCCGCCTCCGCATCCAATATCTGCAATATTGAGTCCCTTAAGGGGTTTGTGGTCTTTTGAAAGTTCCCTATTAAAATGCCCTATAATTTCATCCCTTATGAATTTTAAACGGTGGGGGTTGAGGTCATGGAGAGGTTTAAATGGCCCAGATTCATCCCACCAGGAGTCTGCTTGGGCATTGAATTGGTTGATTTCATCTTGATCGATTGTGGTTTCTGTCATTTGGGTTGCCCTTTAGGAATAAATTTTGAAAGTTTCTTTGGCTTGAAGGATTCTACCAAGGGTAGTGAAAAAGCATAAAACAGTAAAAGTAAGGCTGATTTCAATGAAATATTGTGAAAAAAAACAAAGGATACTCAGAAATAGTGTGGTCTCAAATCCCTCGCAAATGCCTCCAAGATAATAGAATGATTTTTTACCGCGCTTGTCTGTTTTTATATTATTTTTTGCACACAAAATAGCAAAGGATAAAAAAGATGTCATGGCACCGCCCATGGCAAATATCAATAATGCTGCATATGGAGATAGGTCATGGGTCATGAAACAAAAGGCCAGGGGAATGGCTGGATAAATGATAAAATCTGACATGATATCAAGATAACCTCCGAAATCCGTCATTTTTGAGGATCTCGCAATCCCTCCATCCAAGCCGTCACAAAGGCGATTGATGAGAAAGAAAATGCCGCCCAAAATTGTGTCTCCTTGGGTAATATGCCAAATCGCCAAAAGGCCAAATGCAAAACCGATCACTGTCATTAAATTGGCACTGATATGGCATTTGACAAGAAAGGCGCCAATGCGTGTCAATGTCGGATCCATAAGGGGGCGGATGCGGGCGTCAAGCATTTCAATCCTCTTTTATCTTATATACGTTTCGATAAGAATATAGCGGCTTTTGACGCAGCTGTTACAATGCTCGTGATGATTTCATATCCAGGAGCTTCTTTGGCACCAAGTTCCAATCCTATATTTCTGTGTTCTAATTCTTCGGCACGAAATTTCGAAACTGTTTTGAGAAGGTCGGGGTGATGGCCTGAGGCCTCCATATCTTTTTCTTGAGATTCATAATGTTTGTCAATGACGGTTTCTACTGCAACGGTGCAGGCCATAGCTGCTTTTTCTCCCATTTTCCCCGTGATATAACCCATGGCGTAACCTGCCATATTCCATAAAGGGGAAAGTGCCGTTGGGCGTACATTGTTTTCGCGAATAATGCCATTGAAAGTCTCGAGGTGCACTTTCTCCTGTTCTTTCATATGTTGAATTGTGTCTATATTAACTGAATTTTTAAGGGCGTCTAATTGTCCCTGATAAATGCGCACAGCCCCATATTCACCAGCGTGGTCTACACGAATCATGCGGTGCAGTGGTGATTGATCTAGGTCCGATGGTGAAGGCTGTGAATTTGAGGGTGTCATTTTTGAATCCCGCTAATGTGGAGGTTATTTTTCTCTAAGATAAGCCAAAGCAGTGAGCGTGCCAAGACCAAGGGTCATCATTAATGTAAAAAAGGCATTGTATCCCGCCATGGAAATGCTGAACATCTCCCACGGGATTTGATCACAGGGTACGTGGTCCGCTGCTTTTTGGAGGCTTTTCTGAAAATCTTCAAAACTTTTATTGAGGGTGTCTATTTCAATGCCAGTGCAAAGACTGGGGAGCGTAATGATTTTTTTCTCCACAAGAACTTGGTAAATGGCAAAAAAAGCATTGGTGCCATAGCTGAGCGTTAAAAGAGTAATGATGTACCTATGGAAACACGCTAGAAAAGGTATAAAACCAGCCACTGAAATAGCAAGGGCTGCCATATAGGCATAGCGCTGATACCAGCATAAGATACAAGGTTTGAGGTTATAAAAATATTCACCAACAAGGGCAGCCCCAAGAGCCCCAAGGGCAATAAATGCCATGAGGATATAAAGAACAGGGGATAGGAGAACTTCTTGTTTTTTCATAATAAAATTATAGCGTATTTTTCAAGGAAGCAGTAGAGGGAAATTTTTTTAGGGAGTGTCTTTCAATCCAGCGCGTTTTAAATAAAATTCCAGATCATTTAGTAAAAATTCAAGTTTTTTTTCTGAGGGGGCTTCGGCACGTGCCACTAAAATATCCTCGGTATTAGAAGCACGAAGTAACCACCAACCATTTTTCGTTGTCACCCGAACACCATCTATGGGATTAAAATCAACTTTATCTGCATCGAGACAGGCTTTTAGGGCATTAACAATATCAAATTTTGAAAGGGGTTGAGCGTGGGGACCCTCATGGGAACAGGGAATCTTTATTTCTGGTGTGTTGAAGACTGGTGTGAGGTTATCAATCCACTTGGATAATTTGATTTTTTTCTGAGAAAGGATACCGATGAAACGAAGAGCCGCATACAATGCATCATCATAACCAAAATAGCGATCGTTAAAGAAAATATGCCCACTCATCTCGCCGCCAAGGGGGCTATTAACGTCACGCATTTTCTTTTTGATTAAAGAATGTCCCGTGCGCCACATTAAGGGAATGCCGCCAAGGTCTGTGATGGTATCAAAAAGACGTTTGCTGGTTTTTACATCAGCAATAATGGTAGCACCTTTGTGGGTTTCAAGAACTTCCTCAGCAAAAAGGGCCATGAGTTGATCGCCAAACAAGAGACGTCCTTTATCATCCACGATACCAATACGATCACCATCTCCATCGAATCCTATGCCAAAATCACAGCCCATGGCATTCACGACATCACACAGTTGCGACATGTTTTCTTCTATGGTTGGATCTGGATGGTGGTTTGGAAAAGTGCCATCGATTTCACCATTGATTAGGTAATGTTCACCGTCAATTTGTGCCAATAAATCTTGAGTAATTTCTCCAGCTGCGCCATTGCCAGGGTCCCAAGCAATACACATTTTAGCAGTATTTTTATAGTGTGACTGAAAGTCTTTGATGATGTGTTGTGTATAAATATTGTGAACCGATGTTTTTTCCATAGTGCCACCGCTCTTATTTTCCAAATTATTTTTAGAAATGAGGTCATTGAGGTCTTTGATTTCCGATCCAAAAAGAGCTCTTTGATCCATGATCATTTTAAAACCGTTAAATTCAGGCGGATTATGAGAGCCAGTAATCATAATGGCACCATTGGCCTTGAAATGATGAGAAGAAAAATACAAAAGAGGGGTTGGGCCACACCCAATATTAATAATCCGCACGCCCGTTTTTAGGAGACCTTTTGTGATGTTTTCTGCAAGGGTGGGAGAGCTTAATCTGCCATCATATGCAATAATAATAAGGGGAGTATTGAGTTCTAGAGAGTCGCTTTCTCGGGTGATTTTTGTGCCAAAGGCCTGACCGATATGTTGTACGCCCACTGCATCAAAGTCTTTATCAACGAGTCCGCGGATATCGTATTCACGAAAAATAGAAGGATTAAGCATAATGTTCCATTTTCTTTACGCTTGTGTTCGTTATTGCGTATTTTGCCTGTAAATAAAGACGCTGTTTTCAGCGCCTTATATAAATCTATAATAAATTGAGCCTATTCATCGATACAAAAATTATTTAATTTTTGCCTCTTTGAAATTACAATGCTTACGAAGAACTGGGTCATACTTACGCACAACCATTTTTTCTGGTGTGTTGCGTGGATTTTTTGTTGTTACATAAAAGTAACCAGTTTTTTCTTCACTAACGAGACGAATTTTAAGAACGGGACCTTTTCTAGCCATGATGCCACCTATTTAATTATTTCCTAACGTCATATAGCCTGATTTTGGTGTGATTGTCAATATAGTCATTCTAAAAAATACCTTGGATATAATTATATCACTTCCGCGCCTATAACTTATAGCCAGTCATTTTTACGATTACACTTTCTTGCTGCGCTCCTTGGCTATAAATATAACCGTCGTCCCTTACGCCTCGTGTAAATAAAAAAACTAATCAACTATATAAGAGTAAGTCCCTCGTTCCTAGGCTGGAACTTTTTTTGTAATCAATATGATTTTATACTTTGAATTAAAAATAAAAAAACAGCCCTTTTGAGGACTGTTTTTAAGATATTTAAACAAATGGCTTTTAGTGAATCACAGTTACTGCACGACGGTTTTGTGACCAGGCACCTTCGTTATGTCCCATAACGTCTGGGCGTTCTTTACCAAAACTTACTGTGCTAATACGGGTGTTTGAAATGCCATTTGCCAACATGTGCTTGCGTACAGAGTGCGCACGGCGATCACCAAGGGCAAGGTTGTATTCAGACGTACCGCGCTCATCGGCATGACCTTCAACTGTGAAGATTGATTTTGGATATTTGTTTAACCAAGAAACTTGTTTGTCTAGTGCGCCTTTTGCAGAATTTGAAAGGGAGGAGCTTGCAAGGGCGAACATCACGCGATCACCAGCAATTTGTTTGAAGTGTTCGTAGCTTCCTTCTTCATAAACACCTTGAAATGTGAAATCATTCATTGGTTTTGGATCGTTGTTTTTAGAACAACCAACCAAGGCAAGAGTCATTGCTGCTACGCTGAGAAGTTTTTTATACATGTATTCTGTCTCCGATTTTATTATGTTTTTGAATTTTTTTTATAAAGTACCTGTGTTTATTTTACAGAAAAGCACGAAAAAAGAAATAATTTAATTAAAATCATTTTATAGGTGAGCGGGCTTCATATTGCTGGTTAGTTTGTAAAATATGCATATAAATAATTTTGCCAACAAGACCTTAAAAAAAGATTAAGATAATATTGTATTTCAGTTGAGTTCTTTATCTAAATCCTGCCAAAATGACCCAGCATAGTCAGTGGATTCTTTTAAAAGGTTATGATAGGCATCATCGTAATTATAAATTTTGATTCCATATTGCTGTGCAAATTTCTGGCTTGTTTTTGTTATGACTGTTTTATCATTTCCTGAAAGAAAAAAAACAAGGGTCTGGTCTTTTGGAATGACTATAGATGTACTGAGAAGTTTTTTCTGGGAATCAAAAGCAGCTGCAACCCACCCATAGGTTGGACCTCCAGTTACTAGGGAAAAGTCTTCCAACATGATGGCGTTGGTTTCTTCAAAAGTTTTTTTATTGTGGTGTCCTTTGAATTTTTTAAAATCGGGCTTATCCAAATTCATATCTCCATGCCCAATGGCGTAAGTTTCAGCTAGTCCCATTTTAACGCCACCATAGGCAAGGGCTTTTGCCACGATAAAAGGCCAAGGTGAGGTGTTCATTTCAATCATAGGAACAACTAAAAGAGATTTTTTGATAGAAAAGGGTAATCTATCATTGAAATCTTGTAGGTATCGCAGGACAATATGCCCGCCCAAAGAAGAGCCCATTAAGTAGAATTCGACATTTTTTTTCTTGTAATTTTGTATGATTTTATCCTTGATGACTGAATGGAGATCATTTAGATAGGTATCAAAATGATCAATGTGCCCCCGTTGATCACCTGGGGAAAGGCGACCATCAGATCCTCCTTGAGCGCGGAAATCAATACACCAAACATCAGCTTGATTTTTAAAAGAATAGCCAAAACTAGCTTCATAATTATGCCCCGTGAGGGCAAGAATGAGCCCTCTATTTTTCTCGAAATAAGACGCACGCCCAGGTAAAAGAATGATTACTTTTTTTGAGGGAGATTTTGCTGCTGTGTAAGTCACACGAAGGGCGACATCTTGCGTTACTGGAACTTTATAGATCGTTGATATATCTCGAAGACTTTGAAGAGGCGATGCATTGATTTCAAAACTCCTCGTTTCGGAAAAAAGAAAAATAATAATAAAGAGGGAGGAAATGGCGCGCATGGGGTTTACCTTTTTAGGGTTTTAAAGTCATTTTTAACCTTTGGATATGATTCCTGAAACGGTTTTTCAGCGGGTTCTTCTTGAGGTTAAGGGCAATATTTTCTCGTAACATAAGGGCACATGGCGTAACAATCAAGGTCAATATGGTTGCAAAGGTAACGCCAAAGACAATGGCCGTTGAAAGATCCACCCACCATTGGGATGACGGTGCATCATGGGAAATGATGCCGTTAAAAAAATCAATATTAAGTTTGAGGGCCATGGGGACTAGGCCTAAAACCGTTGTTATTTGCGTCAACAAAACAGGACGAATGCGGGTAAGCCCTGTTTCAAGGATGCTTTTTTTAATATCTTTTGAGGTCTTTTTAAGTTGATCAAAAGTATCAATGAATATGATATTATTACTCACAATAATACCGCCAAGGGCAATAACGCCAATACCTCCCATCACAATACCAAATGGACGTCCCACAATAAGAAGCCCCGCAAAAACACCAATGGTGGAAAGTAAGACTGCACTCAAAACAAGTCCCGCAGAGAAAAAACTATTAAATTGTGTCACTAAAATAAGCATGATCATAAAAATTGCAATAAGGAAAGCTTTGCCCAAAAATGCACTGGTTTCTTTGGTGTCAGTATCTTCTCCTTTAAACTTGATTTTTACCGCTGGATCTTGGGGGTTATCTTGGAGCCATGCAGAAACTTCATCAACTTTTTGAGGACCTAAAACGCCTTTGTTAAGCTCTGACGTTATCTGGTAAACGCGTTTGCCATCGACCCTTTTAATCACGTCTAATTTAGGTCTGAAACCTTGATCAGTGAAAGAAGAAACGGGAACGATGCCGCGTTTAGATCTGATATTCAAAAGTTCCAGCTGTTTTAAATTTCGATACTGTTCTGGAAAACGTAACAGTATATCAATTTCATCACGGCTATCATCTGGACTAAATGTGTCTAATCTAATGCCATTGGAAATGAGGCGCACCCCTTGACCAATTTCTGAAATAGTAGTGCCAAAAAGCACTGCTTTTTCACGGTCTACTTTTATATACCATTCGAACCCAGGGACAGGGCGGGTGTCCTCAATGGAGTGTAGCCCTTTAACCGTATCAATGTACTTTCTGACCGAGGAGACAACGGGAATCAAGGCATTGATATTGCGAGAAGAAAATTCAAGGTGAAGGGGTTTTCCTGTGGGAGGTCCTGCTTTCTTTTTATCAATTTGCACAATAATACCAGGAATATCGCTGGTGCGATTATAAACATCTTGGAGAATAATATCGGCCTTGCGGCGTTTTTCCCAATCTTCAAATTCAAGGGTAATGATGCCGATGGTATCATCGGGTGGGGGGGTTGCACCCTTACTACTATTGCTACCAACATCTGTGTTGGTATAAATATTTTTAAACTCAGCCATGCCTAAAATACGAGACTCGACTTCACGGACCAGTTCATTTTTTTCCTGAACAGAAAGATTACCACGGGCACGCACGTGAATGGCTGCGTTATCGGGTTCAACATCAGGGAAAAATTCAGTTCCATGGTTAAAGGCACCATAAAGAAAAAGAATACCGACAACGAATGACATAATAATGCCAATGGTTTTTCCAGGAGCATCCAGAGATTTACGCAGAATTCTTTCGTATAAAATAAGATAGGCTGGCTTTTTTCTGTTTTTATTTCTTAGGGGGGCACGGCCGAAAAAAGCCCCTAAAGTTGGCATGAATACGAGGGCCATGAGGATAGACCCCGTTAGGGTTGCGATCAATGTAATGGGCATAAATTTCATGAATTGACCAACAATGCCAGGCCAGAATAAAAGAGGCATAAATGCCACTATGATGGTGGCAATAGAAGAAATGACGGGCCAAGTCATGCGCTTCGCTGCTTCTATATAGGCATTTTTTGGCGTGATACCTTTTTGCATTTGTTGATCTGCATATTCAGCAACAATGATGGCGCCGTCCACCAACATTCCCACCGATAAAATCAAGGCAAACAGTACGACGATATTCACTGTATAGCCTTGCATGGCAATAAAAAGAATCCCCATGAGGAAAGATCCAGGAACGGCGATACCCACAAGAACAGCAGAGCGCCACCCAAGAGACACAATAATCACGAGCATAACGAGAAGCACTGCTGCAATAACGTTGTTTTCAAGGTCACCTAGCATATTACGTATCTTTGTGGATTCGTCTTGGGAGTAATCTACGATGAGATTTTCTGGCCAGAATTCTTTTTCTTCATCAACAAGGGATTGAACACGTTCAATGGTTTTAATGATATTTTCGCCCGTTCGCTTCGACACTTCGATGGCAACGGAATTTTTACCATTAAGCCTGGCGTAGCCCGTTGCATCCTTAAAGGTGCGCCTGATTTTCGCTAGATCTTTAAATCGAATAATGCGGTCGTCAATGACGGCAACGGGATTGTTTAACATATCAGTGATATTTGTCATGAGGCCATTTATTTTGATGGAAAAACGACCTTTTCCATTATCAAGAACACCAGCAGAGACAAGGGAGTTATTATTACGAAAGAGCGTTACCATATCACGAAAAACAATATCATATTTTTCTATTTTACCAGGGTTTACAATGATTTCCACGACTTCCTCACGGTCACCCACAACACGGGCTTCTAGAACACTGGGGACGTTTTGTTCGATGGTATCGCTTAAATTTTTTGCAATGCGATAGAGCGCCCGTTGGGGAAGGGTACCTGCAAGGTGCACCACTAGAACAGGAAATTGGCTAAAACTGACTTCTTTGACAAGGGGATCCTCGGTGTCATCAGGTAAATCAGACTTTACCTCGTTTACTTTTTCACGTACATCATCAAGGGCTTTTTTAGAGTCAAAACCTGCGGTAAATTCTAGAGTGACACTTCCTGTGTTTTGCCGAGCGCTGGCACGGACTTCTTTAACGCCCTCAATGGAGCGTACTTTTTCTTCTATCACACGGATAATAAGGCGTTCACCATCTTCGGGGGAGATTCCCTCGTGATTATAAGTAATGTTGATAATGGGGATTTTAACGTCAGGGGCGGATTCTTTAGGAATGCTTATGTAGGTAATGATCCCCGAGATGAGAATAAAAAAAAGTGTAAAAATAACCGTTCTGGAACGATCAATGGCTGCTTGTATCAGTGACATTCTTATCCTGGTTCTTATTCTTTAACTTGATATCAATGGGGGTTACAGTGTCGCCAGTTCTTACAAAAAACTGTCCAACGGTAATGATACGGATCTTGTTTGGAAGATCACGCACCCAAATGCCAGTGGCATCGTGGTTTAGGATGTTGATTTTATGGAAAAGTACTTTGTTGTCATCGTCAACGGTTTTAATGCCAGGTATCCCCTGATCATTCATGGCAATGGCTGCTGGTGAAAAAAGGTGTGCCATTGATGTTTCAATGGGGATTTTAACGGCAGCAGTAATACCATCTGGGATTTTATGATCTTTATTATTAATGGTAAATTCAACTTGATAAGTTCTTGTTTGAGGGTCGGCAATAGAGCTTATGAAAGTTACTTTCCCAGTACGATTTACCCCATTGCAATCAATTTGACAGAGGGCATTGATTTTAATGAGACGTATATCTTTTTCAGCCACATGTACTACCCCTAAAAGTACGTCAAGATCTACATAATCCACGAGAGGGTCGCCAATTTTAACGTAATCGCCAAGTTCAACATAGCGTTTATCTACCTGGCCATCAAAGGGAGCTTGAATTTCAGTATCTTTGATTTCCACTTGAATTTGTTCGAGAACTGCTTGAGCGCCTTCTAATTTTGACTTAGCACTTGCCACATCTGTTTTAGAACGGAATTTTTTTGAGGATAATTTTTTAGCATTTTTATATTCAAGTTCTCGTTGTGATACAAGGGCTTGTGCTTCTTTAAGTTTTGAAAAGCGTGAATCAATGGATAGTTTTAAAATTGTTTCATTTCGCGATAGATGTTCTCCTTTCGGATTTATAATACCTATGACAGTGCCCGCAGTTTCCGCACGGAGAGTTACTTTATTAAGGGCATTCAAGGTGCCTTGTAGGGTGTAATAAGTGGTTTTTTCAATGGCCTCTGACTTTAAAACACGTACGCGAACAGGGGATATATTTTTGCCTTTCTTATGAGGGATTGTATCTTGAAAGACTGTTCCTAAAGTAAACCAAATAATTAAAATAAAGGTAACGAAAAAAAAGATGAATCTCGAATTTTTTAAAGTAAGAGGACCCCATTTTTGTTCCACCTTCTTTTTGATTTTAAAGAGGTTTTTTTTGAAAGAGGGCTGTGAAAAATCCGTCTGTTTCATGCTGTCCTGGCCTTAAATAAAGGAATGATTCCTTGGGTGATGCGTCATTCCCATGGAAAGCGTCAAAGGGGTTTTTATTTAAAAGCTTATCACATATAGGGCTCAAGTTCACTAGTGAAAAATTAGGATATTTTGCTATAAAAGGTACTATATGAGCTTCATTTTCTTCTGGAATTAAGGAGCATGTGGCGTACATTAAGAAACCAGAAGGCTTTACATAGGCAGCTGCTTTGTAAAGAATGCTTTTTTGTATATGATGATAATCGGTAATTATTTTGGGTGTGAGAAGGCATTTTAATTCTGGATGGCGCCTGAGGGTTCCACTCCCAGAACAAGGTGCATCCACCAAAACAAGGTCATATGATTCTTGATGCTGTTGATCATGAAGCCTACCATAGGAAATAAAGTCAATATTTGTTACCTGTTGATCCTTGACACGTTTTCTTGCAATTTCAAGACGCTTTTCATTGATATCCGTTGCAGTGATATAGGACGTTGGACATATGTTCGCGAGGGCTAAAGATTTGCCGCCAGCACCAGAACAAAGGTCTAAAATGCGCATACCAGGTTTGGGATCGCAAAGGGTCGCTAGAATTTGAGAACTTTCATCTTGAATATCAAAATGTCTCATTTTGAATAAAGGATGATTTTGTAGACTTTGATTTGTTGAAAGACGGAGGCATTTTTTTGCATAAGAAGTGGTCATGGATTCGATGCCTTCATCGCGCAACTTTTTGCGCAACTTTTTTGGGTCGAAAGTACATCTGATGTCAACGGGTGCTCCTTTATTAAGGGCAATGAGGTCGGGCAATTCAGAAGATTTCTTGAGGATATCCAAAAGCCATTGCGGCAGGCATGTTTTGGCAACCTCCGTGTGGGCCAGTTCCTTGAAAACCTTATGGCTTTCTAAAAGAAATTTCTTCTCTAATTCTGAAAGACGTGTGGGGGCGTGGAGGTCTCCGTTGAAAATAGTCTCAAGATTAATATGGTTTAAAGAAAAATAAGCCAGCATTAATTGGCGCCCTTTGTTTCTCTCCCAAGGGTACTTATTTTCATTTGAGTTGTTCAGGACATTTAAAAGAAAAGGCGTGTGTCTAATCACAGCATAGACGAGGTCCGTAATGGCACGGCGATCTTTGGAACCCGCAAACTCCATGGGTTTAAGGACACCCTTAATATGAGGAGAAAGGGGACCTTTGGTTGGGTCGAAACTATCTAGTATTTCAATGGATTTTTGAACTTGGGCGTTGTAATGCATATCTCAATTTTTTTTCCTGTAACCAAGACATATCACGTAAGTTTCTGGAGATTCTTTGCGGCTGGCGGGAGGTTTAAAGTGTTTGACCGTTTCGAAATGGAGCTTTAAAAGATCTAGCAATTCCTTATGGGTGCCGCCAGCAAAAACCTTAGCAACAAAGTGTCCGCCTGATTTCAGTTCTTCTTTGGCAAAGGCAAATGCCGTTTCTCCCAAAATGGTGGTCCGTACGTGGTCTGTACCAGAGTGCCCAGTTGTGAGGGCGGCCATATCACTGATGACAAGATCCACAGGGCCAGGCAAAAGAGCACGCAGTTTTTCTTTATTTTCTTTTTCTAAAAAATCACCCTGTACGAATGTTACCCCTTCAAGGGCATCCATTTCGAGCATATCCAAGGCAAAGACATGCCCTTTCCCTTTTTTGTCCTTCATGATTTGAGCTGCGATTTGAGACCATCCCCCAGGGGCCGCCCCTAAATCTACGATTATCGTGTTGGGGTGAATGAGGTCAAAACGATCATTGATTTCAAGAAGTTTAAAGGCCGCACGAGATCTATATCCCCTGGTTTGAGCCTCTTGGACATAGGGATCATTTAATTGTCGTTGCAGCCAACGTTGGGAAGATTTTTTGCGTCCCCGTGCCGTTTTGAGTTGTATGCTTTTTTTGCGAAAACCACTGTGGCTAGGGTTTAGGGAGTCAGGTGTCCCTTTTTTACCTTTGTCATCTTTTGATGGGCGCTTTGTGATATGGCGAGTAATCATATAGTCCCCTCTTTCTCTGTAGCCTTATTTGTTTTTTGAAAATGATCAGGATTGGAAAGAGCGTGGACTATACCATCTCTAACACCGCGATCCGTTGCCATGACGTTCATGTTAGGAAAGGTTTTGTAAATGCCTTCAAAAATAGCAAGTCCCCCTAAAATTAGGTCGTCACGGGATTGGCCAATACAAGGGTGCAAGAGACGTTCTTCCGTACTCATGAGTTGAATCTGTTTAATAACGCGATCAATATTATCGGGGGTCATGATGCTCCCATCTATTTTTGTTCGGTCATAAAATTTGAGGTTTTGATGGAGGGCTGAAATGGTAGTGGTCGTCCCTGAAGTACCGATAAGTTGTATTTTATCTTCATCTATCAATTGTTGAATATTATGCTTATCAATGAAATCAAGGGTTTGTTTATGGACGCTATTAATGGTATCCGAATATTTTTTAAAGGTGAAATATTCAAGGTCTTCAGCAAGGGACACAACCCCTTTTTCCATGGAGATAGAATCGATGGGTTTTGGAAAACCAGGTATTGTCGTGTCTGCGAAAATAACTTCGGTGCTGCCTCCTCCAATATCGAAGATAAGGGCAAATTTCTTATTGGAATCCATAAGTTCCGCACATCCAAGGGTTGCAAAATACGCTTCTTCTTTGCTGGAGATGACATGAAGATCCAAGGCGAGTTCTTCTTTGACACGCGTTCGAAAAAGCTGACTATTTTCT
The DNA here is from genome assembly GCA_024280495.1 of Alphaproteobacteria bacterium. GTDB lineage: Bacteria > Pseudomonadota > Alphaproteobacteria > Caedimonadales > UBA9215 > UBA9215. The sequence continues at coordinate 11,255 of JAJRPZ010000045.1, read as the reverse complement.
GCTATTCGTGAGGCTGCCGTTGTTACGGCGAGAGTTGTCAGATTTGGATAGTGTTTTATTTTTTTTTGAAAACTTGCTAGGGCATCAATGGCACGCTCCATGGCTTCGAAAGAAAGCTTTTTTGTGCGCGTAATATTTTCAGCTAAACATACAAATCTAGATGTTGCTTCAAGGGTTTCTGTACCGCACTCTGTTTTTTTTACCAATAACAATCGACAATTGCGACTGCCAAGATCAATGGCAGCAAAATAAAGGGGTTTGACTGATATGTTTTTGCTTATCATTGTAAATTTTAATATGCCAGGGTTAATAGAGTGTTTGCAGTAGATATACAGTAAATTGCTCCGTTGTAACAAGGTTTAAATCTATTTTAGCTTCATTCTAGCTGACCATTTTTAGGGCTGCACTGTTTTAGGCTCTCTTATATTGCAGTACCTTGTGGTAAAATAAATTTATGACTCTTTTAATTGCCTATGAAAATTTTTGTAAAACACATAACCTTCAGCAGACTTCCGATCAGCTGCGCGTGGTTGAAACCCTGACGCTTTTACAAAAAGATTTGGAAAGGAAAAAAAAATGTATGGTGCGAAAATTTGTTCCAAAGATATTTGACGTTTTTTTTGACCACCAAATATTAAAAGGGATTTATATTTATGGCGATGTTGGGCGTGGTAAAAGCATGCTCATGGATTTATTTTATAACCAAGTCAAAATTCAGAAGAAGAAACGCTATCATTTCCATGAATTTATGCAAATGATACATAGTGAATTGAATGGCTATAAAGTTTTTCATGGAAATAAAAAACCGTCAAAGCACCCTTTAGAAATATTAGCAAAGAGATTACGCCAAAAAGCAGAACTCATTTGCTTTGATGAGTTTCATTTCAAAGACATCACCGATGCTATGCTTTTGAAGCGCTTAATGCATTTTTTATGGAAAGAAAAGGTTGTCGTTGTTGCGACATCCAACTATCACCCCTTGGATTTATATGAAAATGGGTATCAACGTTGTCTTATCGTTCCTTTTTTGAGGCAACTCAGCACTAACCTTGAGATTTGTCATTTAGGCGGTGAAAAAGACTATCGTCAATTTATGAACGGATGTGATTTAAACTATATTATTGCTAAGCCTGAAGAGGCGTGTATTCTTTTGAAAAAACGTTTTGATATTGATCGGGGTCATGCCCCAATTTTTTCAAAAACTCTCATCATCAAAGGGCGCCAGTGGGTACTTGAGTGTATAGCAGGGTCACTTGTTCTGATATCCTTTCAAGAAATATGCGGTCAGAATCTGGGGTCCGTGGATTACCTGGAGCTTACGGATCATATGGAGGCTCTTTATATTTCCTCTGTGCCGCAATTAAATGATGAAAATCTAGATAAAGTAAAACGCTTTATAGGGTTGGTAGATATTCTTTACCATAAAGAAAAAAGACTTATTATGACAGCAGCGGTACCCCTTGAAGATCTCTATCGAGGTCAAAAAGAGGCTTTATTATTTAAGCGCACCCTTTCAAGGCTTGCTGAAATGAACAGACATAAAGTGTAAACGTAAAAGTAATTAGCTATAGGCATTGGTCACTCGCTCCTAGACTGGAACCTTTTTGGAGCGACTATATGTTACTTTTTGGGTGTTTTTGAGATCAAAAGTTTTTTTTGACGGTTTTTTTTTAAGGGAAGTAAGACTACCAAGTAAAATGATTATGGATCCTATTATACGATCTGGTGTCCACTCCATACCTTCAAAAACTACTGAGAGATTAAGAGCAATGGCAGGGGCTATAATCCAAATATAGGAAGCATTTCCAGCACCAAATTTATTTACAATTTGCATGTATAAAATAAAAGTAACTGCCGTTGCAAAAAAAGCCATGTACCCCCAGACAAGAAAATGTCCTGGTTCCATGCTCCAGGAAATGGAATCATGAATTAAGTAGCCAACAATGAAGTTAAAAACACCACCAGTGAGTACGGAAAGGCCCGTAAGCCAATAGAAATCAAGACCATCTCTCATAAACTTACTGGTGATGACCGTACCAAAAGAAGAAATAAAGAGGCTGCTGAACATTATAATAATGCTAAAAGTAGCAGTTTGTGAAACATCGAAGTCAAATAGGTCTCCTGGCAATAAAATGACCAGGCCAATAAAAGAAATCCCCGCCCCAAGGATTGTTCTTATTTTTAGTTTCGTCCCTAATATCAAATGTCCCAAAATGGCATTGGGAATAATAATAGCTGCGGTGATGAGAGTGCAAATTCCCGAGGGTAATCCAAGAATAGCTTGATAAACAAAAAGATAATTTATTGCATAAAGAAACAGACCTGATATTAGGATTTTCATAACATTAGATAATGTTATTTTAGGAAAGGGGCGACGTTTAAAAAGGGTGAAGGCGATAATAAACACCCCTCCTAAAAGCATGCGATATGCGATGGCAAACTCCTTTTCCACATAGTTCATATGAAAGGAAACAGCAAGAAATCCTGTGCCACCGATGAGCACAATAGTCAGAATTTTAATTTTATCTAAAAAAAGAACGTTTGTCATGGGAACTCTATGATTACAAAGGGAGAGTACCTTTTTATGATGATATTACAAGCTTTTTAATTTTTCTTATTTACGAAGGCGTGACGTTTTTTACCAGCGGATAATTTAATATGTTTTTGGGTATCAAAGACCGTTTTGTCAAGCAATTTTTTCTCATCCTTAATGGTAACATTATTGATTTTAGCCCCCCCTCCCTTAATAAGGCGACGTGCCTCTCCCAAACTTTTTGTTAAGCCTGTTTTGACAAAAAGAGCAGCAAGAGAGATATCTTCTAAAAGCGCCTCGGGCGATAAAGTCACACTTGGGAGGTCAGATAAACTAGAAGTTTTGTCTCCTCCAGAAAAAAGGTTTTTTGCCGTTTCGTTGGCACGTTTTACGGCGTCTTTGCCATGACATAATTCTGTTGCCTCATTGGCCAGAACGATTTTTGCCGCATTAATTTCGGCCCCTTGTAATTTTTCGAGGCGCTTGACTTCATCCATGGGGAGATCTGTGTAAAGGCGCAAGAATTTTCCAATATCGGCATCCTGTGTATTGCGCCAGAATTGCCAAAATTCAAATGAAGAGAGCATATCGTCGTTAAGCCAAATGGCACCATCAACGGATTTCCCCATTTTTTTGCCATCGGCTGTGGTTATAAGGGGAGCAGTGAGACCAAAAACTTCTTTTGACTCGACGCGTCTTGTGAGTTCAACACCATTAACGATGTTGCCCCATTGATCAGATCCTCCTAATTGCAGAGTACAATTATAACGGCGATTCAATTCTAAAAAGTCATAGGCTTGAAAAATCATATAATTAAATTCAAGAAAGCTTAGGGTTTGCTCTCGTTCCAGGCGTAATTTGACACTGTCAAAGGAAAGCATACGATTAACGGAAAAATGACGACCATAATCCCGTAAAAATTCAAGATAATTTAAATTCAAAAGCCAATGGCTATTTTGCAACATGGTAGCATCTGTTTTTTCGTTACCAAAGGAAATGTATTTCGAGAAAACTTTTTTAATACCATTTACGTTGGATTGGATTTTTTCTGGAGTGAGGAGTTGTCTTGAGGCGTCTTTTCCTGATGGGTCTCCAATGAGAGTTGTTCCGTCTCCCATAAGAACCAAAGGTTTGTGTCCATGTTGTTGTAAACGCCTGAATTGCATGATTTGAAGGAGATTTCCCACATGCAAACTTGGTGCAGTAGCATCAAATCCGATATAAGCAGTGACCGATTCACACGCGAATTTTTTGTCCAATGCCTCCAGGTTCGTTCCTTGGTGAATAAAACCACGTTCAGATACGTCTTGAAGGTAGCTGGATTTGAAAGTCATTTTTGCATCGGTCATCAAAGGTCTCTTTTGGGTGATATTCATCTTGATATTATTAAAGAATCTTAGGGGAAATTGCCTTGCCTTTCAAGGGGGCGATAGGGAATGTGAAAAAAATCACTATTATTCAGTGAGTCCCCATGGGGTAAGTTTCATTTTTTATGGAAAAATAAATTGACCCGCAGGTAACATCCTTTTAAGGTCAAATAAGATTGTTTTAATATGATTAAGGTGTCACATGAACTGGATTCGCAACTCCATTAAGCCCAAACTCAAAGCCTTAGTTAGTCGGGATGTGCCAGATAACCTTTGGGATAAATGCCCATCTTGTGAACAAATGATATTTCACCGTGAGTTAACGAAAAATCAATATGTCTGCCCGCAATGCGATAGTCATATGCGTCTTTCACCAAAGAATCGTTTGGCATTAATGTTTGACAAAGGTATTTTTGACATTATTTCTTTGCCAAAAGTCGTCCAAGATCCCATTAAATTCAAAGACATAAAAAAATATATGGATCGTAAAAAAGATGCTCAAGCTAAAACTTCCCATGAGGATGCTTTGGTCATTGCCCATGGTTACATTGGTGGAAACTCAACGGTGTGCGCCGTTTTTAACTTTGCCTTTATGGGAGGCTCCATGGGAATAGCCGTTGGTGAAGGGCTCGTGAAAGCTGCGGATGAAGCCCGTTCTAAAAATGCAGCTTTTGTTGTGGTTCCATCATCAGGTGGCGCGCGCATGCAAGAAGGCATTTTATCTTTGATGCAAATGGCCCGAGTCACAGCCGCCGTTGCAAAACTCAAAGAATGCAAGCTTCCTTATATTGTATTAATGACCAACCCAACAACTGGTGGCGTCACTGCCTCATTTGCCATGTTGGGTGACGTTCAAATAGCAGAGCCAAAAGCTATGATTTGTTTTGCTGGACGCCGCGTCATTGAGCAAACCATTAAACAAAAGCTCCCAGATGATTTTCAAACAGCTGAATACCTGTTGGATCATGGTATGTTGGATCAGGTGGTTCATCGGAAAGATCTTAATCATACCATAGGAAATATCCTGTCCATATTAATGAAAAAAGCTTCCCTGTAGAGTGTGTCTTATATAATGATTTCTTATGATCCAAATAATATTTTTGCAAAAATATTGCGGGGTGATATTTCCTGTCATAAAATCTTGGAAACAGATTATATCTTGGCATTTCATGACGTGAAGCCAAAAGCTAAAATACATGCTCTCGTGATTCCAAAAGGGGCTTATATTTCAAGTTATGATTTTCATGGGAATGCTTCAGACCAAGAACTCAAAGGTTATTATCAAGGACTTAATGCCGTTTTGTCTCAATTGGGTCTTTGTCACATGACAAATACAAAAGGAGGATATCGATTAATTTCCAATGCAGGAATTAACGGAGGTCAAGAAGTCCCCCATTTTCATACCCATATTCTGGGCGGTGAGAAAATATAGTCATTCCAAAAAATATCCCAGACGTCGTCAATCATTCCCGCGCCTATAAGTTATAGGCGTTGGTCCCTCGCTCCTAGACTGGAACCTTTTGGGAACGACTATAGCCTCCTTTTGAAATCACTATATCGCAAGAACTGGTGTTTCTTTAAAAGATATGGTACGTATTTCATAGAAATTTACCCTTAATTATTTATTCCAATGACACCAGTTCCTGAAAAAAAAGAAGTTATTAAGACGCAAGACAAAAAAATAACCCCCATGATGGTGCAATATTTACGCATTAAAGCGGAAAATAAAGATTGCTTATTGTTTTATCGCATGGGGGATTTTTACGAACTTTTCTTTGAGGATGCTATTAAGGCGTCGGCTGCCCTTGATATTACTCTTACCAAACGGGGGAAAAGCGATGGGGGCGATATCCCGATGTGTGGCGTGCCGTTCCATGCTTATGAAAATTATTTGGCCCGTTTGGTGCGTCAAGGATTTAGGGTTGCCATTTGTGAACAAACTGAAAGTCCGACAGAAGCTAAAAAACGAGGTCATTCCATTGTAAACCGTGAAGTTGTTCGAGTCGTAACCCCTGGAACATTAACGGAAGATACTCTTTTAACTGCCCGTGAAAACAATTATTTAGCCTTAATTTATGATGAGTCTAAAAAAGGACAAAATGCTTTAAGCATTGCCATTATGGATATTTCCACGGGTGATTTTTATGTGGAATCCTGCACCAAAGAAACAATTGCAAGTTTGATTGCCAGTACTAATCCTCGAGAAATGGTTTTACCAGAACGATTGCTGCAACATGAAACGCTTTTTGAATTATTTCAAGATTATCGGGATATTTTAACACCTCTTCCCAATGCAAGATTTGATGATAAAAATGCAATTAACCGCCTACAGGAACATTATAATGTCAAAACCTTGGATGGGTTCGGAGAATTCCAAACCTGCGAAATAACAGCAGCAAGCACCCTATTGGACTATGTGCAATTGACGCAAAAAGGGACCATGCCCCGCTTATCACTTCCAAAACGTTTGCGGGCATTGAATGTCCTTAATATTGACCCCTCTACTCGACGAAATCTTGAACTAACGCAAACCCTAACGGGGGAGTATAAAGGCTCTTTACTGGCGACCCTTGATCGCACAAAAACCCCAGCGGGTGCGAGGCTTTTTTCAAGGCATCTTGCGACGCCTTTAATGGAGGTCAACGAAATAAAAACACGCCAAGATCGAGTTTCTTATTTAATCCATCGAACATCATTTCAAGAAGAAATATCCTGTTTTTTCAATGGATTTCCTGATTTAGAACGTTCCCTTGGACGCTTGAGTATGGGGCGTGGTGGTCCTCGTGATTTAATGGCTCTTCTTAAGGGTCTTGAAAAAGCATTGGATTTGAAAAAATCATTAAATGAGGCAAAAAATGAGGCAAAAGAAAATTTCCCTGATGGCTTAAAAGATATTGAAAAAAACATTGGGGCCCATACCCATTTGGTAGATCGTTTGAAACGTGCTCTGAAAGAAGACTTGCCTATGCTAGCAAGGGATGGAGGGTTTATCGCCCATGGTTATCTTGAAGAGCTTGATAAAATCTTAACGTTGCGGGATCAAGGACGCTCGCTTATTGTAAGTCTTCAGGATAAGTATCGCCAAGATTTTGGCATAGCATCTCTCAAAATCAAGCATAATAATATTTTAGGTTATTACATTGAAATAACTGCTCTCCATAGTGAAAAAGTCCCCTATGATTTTATTCATCGTCAGACCATGGCTAATGCCATGCGTTTTTCAACGGTGGAGCTTGGTGAGCTTGAACAGCAACTTTCATCGGCTGGGGAAAAATCTTTGACCCTTGAGTTACGTCTTTATGATGATTTGGTTGCTGAGGTTTTGTCTCAGGGAGAGATTATTGCCAAAACAGCAAATGCGTTGGCAAATTTAGATGTTGCCTTATCCCATAGCCATCTTGCCATTGAGCAAAATTTGTGTCGTCCAGAAGTGGATACGTCTTTATCCTTTGAAGTACAAGGCGCACGGCATCCAGTAGTTGAAAAAGCTTTGAAGGATCGTGGTGAAAATGTGTTTGTCCCCAATGATTGTCAGCTGAATAAAGGGCAAAAAATTTGGTTACTCACAGGTCCGAATATGGCGGGAAAGAGTACATTTCTGAGGCAAAATGCCTTAATCATTATCATGGCGCAAATGGGATCTTATGTGCCCGCAACAAAGGCTCATATTGGCGTTGTGGATCGTTTGTTTTCGAGGGTTGGTGCTTCGGATGATTTAGCGCGAGGCCGATCCACCTTTATGGTGGAAATGGTTGAAACGGCGGCAATTTTAAACCAAGCGACAAAAAATTCTTTTGTGATTTTAGATGAAGTCGGACGGGGGACTTCGACCTTTGATGGCGTTTCTATTGCTTGGTCTATTTTGGAATATCTCCATGACAAAATCAAGTGTCGCGCGCTTTTTGCAACCCATTATCATGAATTGACAGAACTTGAGGCTAAACTCAAAAATGTGGCTTGTCATACCATGAAAATTAGGGAATGGAACAACAAAGCTATTTTCATGCATGAAGTTGTACCAGGCTGCGCCAATAAATCTTACGGTCTTTATGTGGCACAATTGGCTGGGGTTCCAGAGTCTGTTCTAAGGCGTTCGGAGGTCATTCTGGAGAATTTAGAGAAAAACAAGGAGCAAAAAGATAAGTATATAAAAGGATTACCTCTGTTTGATGGCATGAACTGTGAAGCTAAAAAATTGAATCCCATTCATCCTAATACTATAGTCATTCCAAAAGAATTACAGGCTCTTTCTGAAAATCTCTTGAATATTGATGTGGACTCACTAACCCCAAGACAAGCCCTCACGGCCCTGTATAATTTGAAAGACATCTTGTCACAAAATGATGTGGTCACTTGCGCCAACCAGACATGAAAATAAAATCATATGTCATTTGGAATTGATCCCATGAAAAAAGTTTCTTGTAAGTTTTTTCCGCATGGGAAAGGTATGTTTTTGAGGCTTTTGGTGTTGTTTTCGCCAAAGAAGAAAGAGCATTATTCTCCCCCATACTGCGTAAATCCTGCACAAGGTCTTTCAGGGAATTATAGTTCACTGCGACTTCATCATGCTCCACCACAGAATTATGAAATCCAGCACTTTGAATTAAACGCGTTGCAGCCTCTGCTTTAATCATAGGGGAAATTCTGGCAAAGGCACCTTGAAAAAGATCACTATCTGTTTGAAGGAAAGTTTTCCTTAATTCCGTTAAGGTCGTCCCTCCTAAAAATCCACAATGATACACACCGCCAGGTTTTAGGAGCAAATAAATATGACGAAGGTAAGTCAATGGATCATTTATCCAGTGAAAATTAAATCCGTCTACAATAATATCATATGATTTTTGTTCACTCAGGTTTGTTAGGGGTGTTATGAGAGGGTTAAAGTGATCAATATGCCCCAAAAACTCTTGTGATTTTAAAAAAGAATCCAGGCTATTTCCAGGGCATCCAAGAATAAGGATAGACTTTGTTTTTTCTAGTTTTAAAAGACGCTCCTGAAGGAAACGTTCTATATCAAGGGCAAGGTAAGGCGCTTTATGAAAAGTGTGTTGTGCACGTTTTTTCCGAAGAGCCACAAGGGATTCTGAAAAAAGAAGATTGTTACTTTTATCATCACTAAAAGCAGAAGAAGGCGCCATTAAGAGCACCTTTTAGGAATAATTTTTTTTATTTCATGCCATACGCGATGGGGGGAGAGATTCGTTAAAAAAGCTTCCTTGAAAAGGGTAACTGTGTCACCTTTTGGTGCATTGAGTTCTTGGTTGGAGAAACTTGACCATGGAACAAAAATTGGTTTGCCAGAGGCATAAGCTAAAAAAAGAGGTCCCGTATCATTTCCTAGAATACCACATGATTTTTGGGAAATACCGAGGACTTCATGCCATTCTGTTTGGTCGGTAAAATCAAGGGCGCTGGGACATTTCTTTTTAATGACAGCAGCGATTTCTTTTTCATTTTTACCGCCAATAATGACACTTCCAACGCCATTATCATGGAGGTTACGGGCTATTTCTGCATAAAAAAGAGCAGGCCATCTTTTTTCTTTTTTATGGGGGGAGCTTCCTGGGATCATGACTAAATAATGTTCTGGAAGATCTCGTGTGATGATAATATCAAGGTTAGAAAGATCTGGTTTTAAGAGAGACTTATTTCCAATATGAAGATCGGCAATTTTCAAAAGGTCGTAATAACGTTCATAAGGATGCAAAGTTTTCAAAAGGTTCTGTGATTGATAGAAAGGGCTAATTTTAGAATTACCAATCCACTTTGTTTTAGTATCAATGTCAGATTTGCTAATTTCCCCTCGAAGAGAAAGGAATTTGCAAAGTCGTTGCGTTTGAGTTGATCCTTGTAGATCAAAAATACAATCAAATTTTTTGGCAGAAATAAATTTTGAAAAACGCCAGGAAGACCAGAAACTTCTATCTCGTTTGTCTTCTATGATGTCATCAAAATAAAGTGTGCGCTTTGCAAAATTTTTGAAATCTGAATAGGTTAAAAGAGTGATGTGGTCCTCTGGAAAATTATCTTGAATAATTTTAAAGGCTCCAAGGGCTTTGATGATGCCGCCAAATTCTCCAAGGCAAATTACTAAATGTTTTTTTTGTGATTGTTCATGTGAATTTTCAGTGGTGTTCAAGGTGTTTTGATATTCTTCAATCTCCATTGAATCCACTGTTTTAGTAACTGGGGGTACTTGATTATTTTGGGCTAAGTTTACTTTTTTTTCTGCCATGATATTTTGTTATTATCCAGTGTTATTAACCATTAGATTTTATTATAACAGTATACAATGAATTAGAAGAGGGGGAAAAATCGAAAAAACTGGAGCGGGCGAAGAGATTTGAACTCTCGACCCCAACCTTGGCAAGGTTGTGCTCTACCACTGAGCTACGCCCGCTGAAGCGTTATAATGGGACTATAACTGATCTAATTGATTTATCAAGGAAAACATATTATTTAGATCATAAAGAATCATTATATAAGAAACCTTTTTGTTATGAGGGGGGAAGTGCTATATATGATATCAACACTATGAATTTCAAAGGGAAAAAATAAGGAAAAAACATGCAAGGTATTGATGAAAAAAATTGGCGTGGCACAACGATTTTGTCCGTTAGGCGTGGTAATGAAGTTGTAATTGCAGGGGACGGACAGGTCACCCTTGGCAATATCACCTTGAAATCCAATGCTAAAAAAGTTCGCCGCCTTGGAGATGGGCACGTCATCGTTGGTTTCGCTGGTGCCACTGCTGATGCTTTTGCTCTCTTTGAACGTCTTGAAGCTAAATTAGAACAATACCCAAAGCAATTAACCAGGGCTTGTGTTGAGATGGCAAAAGATTGGCGTACCGATAGATACTTGCGAAAGCTCGAAGCCATGATGGCCGTTGCTGATCAAGATGTTTCTCTTATTCTAACGGGAACAGGGGATGTCCTCGAACCCGAAGATGGCCTTATTGGTATCGGTTCTGGTGGGGCTTATGCCCTTTCAGCTGCAAGAGCCCTAAATGATATCAAAGACTTATCAGCAGAAGAAATTGCCAGGCGCTCTATGAAGGTAGCCTCTGACCTTTGTATTTACACCAACCACAATATTATTCTTGAAAGGATTGAAAGATAATGACGTCTTCTTCAAATACATCATCAAGCGCTTCTTCAAAGCATATGCCAGGTTCAAAAAAAACTTCAAAAAAAAGCCCTAAAATCAGTGCTAACCAAAATATTTTTGCGCAAGTTTCTTTTACGCCTCGTGAAATTGTGAAGGCCCTGGATCGTAATATCATTGGTCAAAAAGATGCTAAAAAAGCCGTTGCCATTGCCCTTCGTAATCGCTGGCGCCGTCAACAAGTTCCT
>JAJRPZ010000044.1 GCA_024280495.1 Alphaproteobacteria bacterium | reverse complement strand
TATAGCCGTCGTCCCTTACGCCTCGTGTAAACAAAAAACTAGTCACCTATAACATCTTGGCAAATACCCATAGAGGAACAACATGTCAGTAAATCAGTATCAAAATGTAGAAGAAAAAATAAATGGAAATTCTTTTAAGGGATCGTCTGATTTGAGATCTCAAAATATTTTGACGCTTTTTTTTAAGTTAATGATGAAAACAATCGGCTTTCCTGAATCTTCATCGCAACAGGTGCATTCAACTTCTTATCAAAAAGAACCCCTCAATATCAAGCCAATGGTTAAAGTGTTCAAAAAAAAATTGATATCTCTTTTTATCTTTCGTATTCGCTTGATGCCCATGGTTATTTTCTTTGCAGTTTTAGTGTTGGGCGCGCGTTTTTCTACGTTGGTAACGCACCTTGGTGAAAAAGATTTTATGAAAAAAGCCCATGCATCTGCGGTTCAGGGAGCTAAAAAACAAATACCTTTATCTAAACTAGATAAAGCACCTGACGTTAAGTCAGAAAAATTAAAGGGAATGAGTGACTTTGATCCTTTTAATATGACGGCAGACCAATATCGTGTCTTAAAAGGAGTTGTGGCGAAAACTGATCATTTGAGTGATCGAGAAAGGTCAATTTCTGAAAAAGAACAACTTTTGAAAGCACTTGTCCGCAAAATGGATGATAAAGTTAAGGAACTTCGTAAGGCAAAGTCCGAACTTGCGGCCATGGTTAATAAAATCGGTGAGGAAGAAAACGCCAACACAAAACGCTTGGTGAAAATGACGGAGAGTATGAAACCAGTAAAGGCCGCAGAAGTTTTGCAAGGTATTGAATTTCCTATTCTTTTGGAAATTATGGAAAAAGTGAAGGCAAAAAAAGCTTCTGCTATTTTATCGGCTATGGATCCCAAAAAAGCAAGTTACCTCATGACAGCTCTTTCAAAACGTCGTAAGGTTTTTAATAAAAGTGACCCCAGTAAATCTATTATGCAATAACCCTAGTGATTCTAAAAATATCCTAGACGTCGTCAATCATTCCCCCACCTATGAGTTATAGCTAAGTATTTTTGTCTTTTTTCTTTTAATTTTTGAAATTATACCTTTCTTCTTGTCACTCTTTAATTAGAAGAAGGGGAGTTAAATACCATGGTAAATAAAAGTAAAATTTATAAAGAGCTCTATAAATATCTAAAAAAATATATCAAAACCCAAAAAAACATAGAAAAAACTTATAATTGGGCGTTGCAGGCGCGACCATCTCAAATGATGCCTAGGGGAAACTGGAGATTATGGATGATTATTGCTGGGCGTGGTTTTGGAAAAACCCGTACTGGTGCTGAAACCATTCGCTTACTTATCGCACAGAAAAAGGCAAAGCGAATTGCCCTTGTGGCAGCAACAGAAGCTGAAGGTCGTGATATTTTGATTGAAGGGCATAGTGGAATTTTGTCCTGTTACCCAGACCAAGATCGTCCTTTTTATGAACCTTCAAAAAATCGCATTACATGGCCTTGTGGCGCTATTGCGACATTATATTCCGCGGAAAATGCCGAAAAATTACGAGGTCCACAATTTGATTGCGCCTGGGTTGATGAGTTCTGTAAGTTTCAGAAAGCCCAAGAAATTTGGGATCAGATAAATTTTTCCTTACGCCTTGGAGAAAATCCACGAGTTTTGATAACGACAACACCCAAGTCAATGCCACTTTTGGAAAAGCTTATGAAGGAAAAAGAAGAGGCAGGGACCGTTATAACCAGAGGCTCTACCTATGAAAATGAAAAGAACCTTTCGCCAAAATTTATTGATTTTATAAAAAAAAAATATGATGGCACCACCCTTGGACAACAGGAGGTTATGGGGGAAGTAGTGGATATGAGAGAGCAGGGGATGTGGTCATCTAAGATGTTGCTTTCTGCCACAAAAAACCCTAAAAGCACTGTGCATTTCAAAAGAATTGTTGTGGCCATTGACCCAGCGCTCACCTCTCATTGTAAAAGTGATGAAACGGGTATTATTGTAGCGGGTATTGATTTTAGCAGTAATATTTATGTCCTCGATGACTTGAGTGGGAAATTCACTCCCAATGGGTGGGCGCGTGAGGCTTTAAAGGGATATCACGCTTATAAAGCTGATTGTATTGTGGGGGAGGTTAATCAAGGGGGCGATATGATCTCATCAATTTTGAAAGGGGCTGCTCTCAAAGATGTAGAATTTAACCAACATGTGCCCTTTCGAGCAGTGCGTGCCACAGTTAGTAAATTCAGGCGTGCCGAACCCGTATATGCCCTTTATGAACAAGGGCATATATTTCATATGGGGGGGGAGCGTTTGAAAATTCTTGAGTCTCAAATGCTTAAATTTTCAGCATCGACTTCGAAAAGCAAGGGGGAATCTCCTGATCGTCTTGATGCCCTCGTGTGGGCTGTTACTGAACTCATCACCGCAGAAGAAAAACAGGGAGGATTTCAAGTTCGGGGTGTTTAAAAGGAAGAAATCTCTTTGTAAATTTTATCCAGCGTTTTAAAAAGGTCCTCTTGGCTGACGCCTTTATTGAAAAGGACATGCTTTAAGGCCTTTTCTTTTTTGTTATCTAGGTCATTTTTTTTATCTGAGCCATTCTTATCATTGGGCCGATACAGGATTAAAAATGTTGGTGTGGCATCAATATCAATGATTTGTTCAGCATTATACCGTTTGGCCATGACGAGGGTTTTTGTTTTTTCACAGGCCAAAGCGTTGGTGTAGTCTTCTGCAGAAATATTTAAGATTTTTCCCAATTTTTTGAGATCTTTACCAATCCAATCTTTTTGAGTATCAAAGGCGGTTTCAATATGCTTGAGCCAAGTGTCTTTTGGCTGTTTTGCAATGATGCTCATAGCCTCAACGGCAGAAAAATCCAAAGGAAAGTGTTTGAGGGCATATTGAACCTTAGCAGTTTCAATGAATTTTCTTTTTAATTCTTTAAAGGTAGTTTTATGAAAATCCGCACAGTGAGTGCAGTTAATGGAAGAATATTCTATCAATGTAATGGGCGCATTGGCTTCTCCCAAAACGATATCATCGATTTCGGGATAAACCTCTTTTTTTTGGGAAGTATTGTCTGTTTTTGAAGGTGTTTTTGCATGTAATAGAATTGTCCCGCTCATTGTCGCGACCAAAATTGTGCAGAAAACAAAAAATAAAATATTTGGGATCTTATTCATGTGAGAACCTACTTTCTATTACCCATTATTTTAATATTATAGAAGATTTATTTGCATCCAGGCAACATTCTTTTTAGAACTTGATCATGTTTAGTAAAATGGTGATGTAAGGCGCCAAGAATATGAAGGGAGATAGAAGCGGTGATGGCAAGGGCTAGAATTTCATGGGTTTCATGGGCGAATCCAGAAATTGCAGGTACTCTTTCAATGGCAGGAATGGTGAAAATACCAAACATTGAAATAGGATGATTCCCGAAAAAAGACATGATGAATCCCGAAAGTGGCATGGCTACCATACAAAGATATAAAAAAAGGATATTGGCATTAGCTGCTTTCTTTTGCCAGTTTGGAAGGGATTTGGGTAAAGTTGGTTGGGGGTTCATGAGGCGCCAAATAATACGTAATGGAATGAGTGATAATACAATGATACCAAATGCCTTATGCGTTCCATATAAAAACCATTTTTGATCGCTGTTTTCCATATCTGCCATGAAAAAACCAACGGCAATAAGGCTAATGATAATGAGAGCCATTAGCCAATGGATAAATTTCGTGAGGCTCCCATAAGAGTTGAGGGTATTTTTAAGCATGGTTGTCTATCCTGTTTATTCAATCACTAAAAAAGAATAGACTTATTTTTAAAAGAAGAAAAGGTATGAGTTTTATATTAGTGTGCGTTAATTTCAAAAAAAACTCGAAAATCACCTATAGGAGATGTTTTGAAAACAAGGTACACTTTAAAGAAAAGATTAAAGATAAATAGTTTCTATGGAAACCTTTGATACCTCACTTGACCTGGTTTCTCTGGCATCTGCACCAGAGTTAATTCGGGAATATTTTCCCATTCTTATGTTTTTGGGCGTTGCCGTTGCGCTCTCTGTTGTTATGATTGCCATTGGTTTTCTGCGTGGGCCAAGGCGCCCTTACCCTGAAAAAAATGCCCCTTATGAATGTGGTTTTGAACCCTTTTCCGATGCACGTATTAAATTTGATGTTCGGTTTTATCTTGTCGCTATTCTCTTTATTATTTTTGATCTCGAAGTTGCCTTTTTATTCCCTTGGGCCATCACCCTTTCTGAACAAGGAATGACAGGTTTTTGGTCTATGATGGTTTTCTTGGGCGTTTTAACCGTTGGATTTATCTATGAGTGGAAAAAAGGAGCCTTGGAATGGGAATAAATAAAAAGTCAACATTAACGACCCTTTCTAAGGAGAAATTGTCTGACACTATCAAGTCAAGCAACCTTATCACGGCAAAGCCTTTAATTGCAAAGGCGCCATTTAATATCATGTCCGATAAATTGAAAAACTTATCTGCGACTGAAGTCACCGAACACTTGCAAAAAGAAACGTCAGATAAAGGCTATGTCCTTGCAAAATTAGATGAAGTTGCGGCATGGGCGCAAGCAGGCTCTTTGTGGCCCATGACTTTTGGCTTGGCTTGCTGTGCTGTGGAAATGATGCAATGTGCTTCTAGTCGCTATGACTTAGATCGTATTGGATCCGTATTTCGTCCAAGTCCTCGTCAATCGGACTTACTCATTGTTGCTGGAACTTTGACAAATAAAATGGCGCCCGCTTTTCGTAAGGTTTATGACCAAATGGCAGAGCCACGTTATGTTTTGTCCATGGGATCCTGTGCTAATGGTGGTGGTTATTATCATTATTCTTATGCAGTAACCCGCGGGTGTGATCGCATTGTGCCAGTGGATGTTTATGTTCCTGGGTGTCCGCCAACGGCTGAGGCTCTATTATATGGCATTATGTTGCTGCAAAAGAAAATTCGCAGTCAAGGAAAACGTATTTTAACAAGATGTAGTTGATTAGTTTTTTGTTTACACGAGGCGTAAGGAATAGCGGCTATACTTATAGCAACGGAGCGCAACAATAAAGTATAAACGTAAAGATAATTAATTATAATAAGAAAAGATAAGTAAAACGATGCTACAAACACTTGATCATGTTTATACAAATCTAAAAAAGAAATTTACCTCTTCCATAGAAGGGTCCCATAAGGATGGGTTAGAGCTCTCTATTGTCGTTCAAGTCGATAAAATTATTGATGTTTTAATGTACCTTCGTGATCAAAAAGACATGAAGTTTAAACAATTGACGGATTTATGTGCCGTTGATTATTTAGGAACGACTCATGTAAGTCGCAAATCTCGTTTTGACGTGGTCTATCATCTTTTGTCCTATCGATACAATATGCGTATCCGCGTTAAGGTTTATTTGAATGAGGGCGAAATGATTTCCTCATGTGCTAATGTTTTTAGTGCAGCTAATTGGTATGAGCGTGAAGCATGGGATCTTTATGGGATTCAGTTCGCCGATCACCCCGATTTACGGCGTATTTTAACGGATTATGATTTTGATGGTCATCCCTTGCGAAAGGATTTTCCTCTTTCTGGTTTTGTTGAGCCTCTTTATGATTCGGAACAAAAACGTGTTGTTACCAATCCAGTAAACTTACCTCAAGAATACCGTAGTTTTGATATGTTAAGTCCGTGGGAAGGAATGACTCAAGATTTACGTGTTCATTTGCCTGGTGATGAAAAAGCTTCAGGGGATAGTGAGTCCGAGTCTACGGGAACGAAGTCTGCTACCGTGGGAGGGAAATAAAAAATGTCTAATTTATCCAAAAGTGATTCAACTTATCAATTGAATTTTGGTCCTCAACACCCAGCAGCACACGGTGTTTTGCGTCTCGTACTTGAATTAGATGGGGAAGTTGTCGAACGCGCTGATCCACATATTGGTTTTTTACACCGAGGTACTGAAAAACTGATTGAGCACAAAACTTATCTTCAGGCCGTTCCTTATTTCGACCGACTGGATTATGTAGCTCCTATGTGTCAAGAACATGCCTTTGCCCTAGGAACGGAAAAACTTCTTGGTATTGATGTGCCATTGCGAGCCCAATATATTCGAGTTCTTTTTTCCGAAATTTCAAGGCTCCTTAACCATATTTTGAACCTTACCACTTATGCACTTGATGTTGGGGCTATGACCCCGTTGCTTTGGGGGTTTGAAGAACGTGAAAAGCTCATGAATTTTTATGAACGTGTTTCGGGTGCAAGGTTACATGCTAACTATTTTAGACCTGGCGGTGTTGCCCATGACCTTCCCGTTGGATTGATTGAGGATATTCATGCGTTTATCGATTACCATACAATTTTCATTGATGATATGGAGCGTATGCTCACAGACAACCGAATTTTCAAGCAAAGAACCGTTGATATTGGCGTGGTAACCAAAGAGCAAGCTCTTGATTGGGGTTTTACTGGACCTATGTTGCGTGCCTCGGATGTGCCTTGGGATTTGCGCCGCTCACAACCCTACGACGCCTATGATAAAGTTGATTTCAAAGTGCCAACGGGCAGCCATGGTGATTGTTACGATCGCTACCTGGTGCGTGTTGAAGAAATGCGTCAAAGCCTTCACATTATGCGTCAGTGCTTACTCCACATGCCCGACGGAGATTACCGCACGAAAAACCACAAGGTTTCGCCCCCTAATCGTCAGGACATGAAGACTTCTATGGAATCTATGATTCACCATTTTAAGTTGTATACAGAAGGCTATCATGTGCCCGCTGGAGAGACATATACAGCTGTTGAAGCACCGAAGGGTGAGTTTGGTGTGTATTTAATTTCCGATGGGTCAAACAAACCTTATCGTTGTAAAATTCGGGCACCTGGTTTTGCCTTTATGCAAGGTATGGAATTTATGTCAAAAGGACATATGTTAGCGGATATTCCCGCTATTATTGGGTCCATGGATATTGTATTTGGAGAAGTTGATCGATGAATCGTAATAAATTGGTTGAAGCTAAGGTTCCTTTTGTTTTTTCAAAAGAAAATAAAGAAGAGCTTGATAAGCATATTTCTAAATATCCAGATGGTCGTGGTGCCAGTGCTGTGATGCCAGCCCTCGATTTAGCGCAACGTCAAAATGCAGGTTGGATTTCAAAAGAAGCTATTGAAACAATTGCGGCAACATTGAAAATGCCAGTGATTAAAGTTTGGGAAGTAGCTAGTTTTTATACCATGTATAACCTCGAACCCGTTGGTAAACATCTCATTCAGGTTTGTCGGACCACCAGCTGTTGGCTTCGGGGTTCTGAAGAAGTTTTATCGTCTTGCCGTAAATATTCAGGGGCAGATGTTGGTCGACCCTCAAAGGATGGTTTGTTTTCATTGATGGAGGTTGAGTGTTTGGGGGCCTGTGTGAACGCACCCATGGTTCAGATCAATGATGATTACTATGAGGATCTCGATGCTGAAAAAATGAAAAATATCATTGAAGATTTGAAGGCTGGAAAAAACCACAGTATTGGCCCGCAAGTGAATCGTTTAAACTCAGCGCCTATCACGGGTGCTTTAACTGGTATTGATACTAAGGCTGAGAAAGGGCAATCATAATGCTTGATAATAAAAATCGTATTTTTCAAAATTTGTATGGTGTTAAATCGCCCAGCCTTGAGGCTGCCCGAAAACGTGGTGACTGGGTTGCGGCTGATACCTTTGTCCAAAAAGGTCGTCAGTGGATTGTTAATGAAGTTCTGGCTTCTGGTCTTCGGGGTCGTGGTGGTGCGGGTTTTTCAACGGGACGCAAATGGTCTTTTATGCCAAAAGACGCCCCTTTACCGTCTTATATTATCATTAACGCGGATGAAAGCGAACCTGGCACTTGTAAAGATCGTGATATTATGCGCCATGAACCTCACAAACTTATAGAGGGAGCTCTTTATGCAGGTGTCGCCATTGGGGCCAATGCGGGTTATATTTATATCCGCGGAGAATATTATGCAGAGGCACTTGCGTTGCAAAAAGCCATTGATGAGGCTTATGCTGCAGGTTTGTTGGGAAAAAATGCAGCGAATGGTGGGTATGATTTTGACCTTTATGTGCATCGGGGGGCTGGTGCCTATATTTGCGGTGAAGAATCAGCCTTGATTCAAAGCCTTGAGGGCAAAAAAGGCATGCCGCGCTTAAAACCACCTTTTCCAGCAAATTGTGGTTTGTATGGTTGTCCAACAACGGTGAATAATGTTGAAACCATTGCCGTTGTTCCTGAAATTTTAAGGCGAGGGGGGGCGTGGTTTGCATCCCTTGGTCGTCCTGATAGCACGGGCAGTAAAGTTTTTTGCATTTCTGGTCACGTAAATACCCCTTGTAATGTTGAGGAAGAAATGGGCATTTCCATGAAAACCCTCATTGAAAAACATGCTGGCGGCGTACGTGGCGGGTGGGATAATTTGCTGGCGGTGATTCCTGGAGGGTCCTCAACACCCATGTTGCCAAAGGATATTTGCGAAACAATGACTATGGATTTTGAGTCTTTGCGCAGTGTTGGTACGGGCCTTGGAACGGCGTCTCTTATTGTGATGGATCGATCCACAGACATTGTGGAAGCTATTGTGCGTCTGTCTCATTTTTATATGCATGAAAGTTGTGGTCAATGTACGCCGTGTCGCGAAGGTACGGGATGGGTGTGGCGTTTGCTGCGTAATATCGGTAATGGTAATGCCGTTCTTTCTGATATTGATAAGCTTGAAGAGCTTACCTATCAAATAGAAGGTCATACTATTTGTGCACTTGGGGATGCTGCAGCTTGGCCCATACAAGGATTACTGAAACATTTTAGACCTGAACTAGAACGCCGCATCCGTTTGGTTGCAGCATAATATTTAATTAGAAATAAGAGCTTAATATGCCAAAATTAACCATTGATGGTCGTGAAATAGAAGTAGAAGCAGGAACCACAGTTCTTCAAGCAGCACGGCGTTTGGATACGGAAATTCCAGTGTTTTGTTACCATGAGCGCCTTGATATTGCTGGAAATTGTCGCATGTGTTTAGTGGAGCAAAAAGGCGCACCAAAACCTATAGCCAGTTGTGCCATGCCCGTTATGGATGGTATGGAAATTCACACAAACACGCCAGCAGTAAAAAAAGCCCGTGAGGGGGTTTTGGAATTTTTATTGATGCATCATCCGTTGGATTGTCCCATTTGTGATCAGGGTGGTGAATGTGATTTGCAAGACATTACCTTTTCCTATGGCCGCGGTGAAAGTCGTTATGATCTATCAAAGCGTGCGGTCCCTCAAAAAACAATGGGGCCTTTGATTAAATCCTTCATGACTCGTTGTATTCATTGTACGAGATGTGTTCGTTTTGCGGACCGTATCGGTGGCACATCAGAATTAGGCGGCATTGCCCGTGGTGAAAATGTTGAAATTACAACGTATCTTGATGCATCTATTAAAACTGAACTTGCTGGAAACTTAGTGGATGTTTGCCCTGTGGGGGCGTTGACATCCGCTCCTTATTCCTTTCAGGGTCGCCCTTGGGAACTTCGCCGTACTAATTCCATTGATGTTCATGATGCCCTTGGTAGTAATATTTCCATTCACACAAGTGGTATGAAAGTTCGCCGTATTTTGCCTCGTGTTCATGAGGGAATCAATGAAGAATGGATTTCTGATAAAACACGTCATGCCTGTGATGCTTTGGCATTACAGCGTTTAGATCAACCCTATATCCGTGAAAAAGGTCAGTTGCGTCCAGCAACCTTTGAGGAAGCCTTTCATAAAATTAAGCTCAAACTTAAAAAGACGGAACCTCAAAAAATTGCTGCCCTTGCTGGAGATTTTGCAGATTGTGAATCTATGATGGCCTTGAAAGATTTGATGAAGGAAATTGGCTCTCCTCATATTGATGCCATTTTGGATGGTGCCCACTTATCTACTGAATCAAGATCACATTACCTTTTCAATACCTCTATCAAAGGTATTGAAGACGCCGATGCTGTGTTGATTATTGGGGCAAATATTCGTGCCGATGCAGCCCTATTGATGGCAAGACTTCGAAAGCGTTATCTTCGTGGCGGTCTTAGTGTGGCCTATGTTGGTGGAGAGCTTGATGAAAATCGTGATTTAACATTGGCTTATGAAAACCTTGGTGATGATCCAGCGGTTTTGAATGATATTCTTTCGGGTCAACATTCCTTTTCAAAAAAACTAAAAGATGCAAAACGTCCTATGCTCATTGTGGGTAGCGATGCATTACAGCATTCTGATGGTCAGGTTTTTCTTGAAAAAGCATCGGATCTTGCGGAAACATTTAATATGGTCAAAGAAGAATGGAATGGCTTTAATGTTCTTCATAAATCCGCTTCGAGAGTTGGTGCCCTGGATATCGGTTTTGTGCCCCAAGAAGGTGGTATGAATAAAATGGAAATCGAAGACGCCTGTGCCTCTGGTGATGTTAAAATTCTTTATTTGTTAGGGGTGGATGGAGAAATTTGTTCCACGAAAACGAAGTCTGCTTTTAAAATTTATCAAGGTCACCACGGTGATGTTGGTGCACATAATGCTGATGTTATTTTACCAGGAGCTGCGTACACTGAAAAAAATGCGACTTATGTAAATATAGAAGGTCGAGTGCAACGAACTTATACTGCGCTTGCGCCACCAGAAGGTGCCAAAGAAGATTGGCGTATTATAAGGGCCCTGTCCGCAGATCTTAAAAAGGCTGGAGTTTGCGATGTTTTACCCTATGACTCCATTGAGGAGCTTCGCGCGCGTATGGTTAAGCAAAACAAAATTTTTGCAACATTGGATAAGGTGGTACCAGAAAAATGGCTTCCCCTTAATTCTTCGATGGATTTTGGAAATGAGACCTTTACGCCATCTCCTTTTAATTTTTATATGTCCAATTTGATTGCGAGTCATTCGCCAACCATGGCAAAGTGTCAGCAAGAATTAGTGGCCCAACCTCAAAAGGAGATGATCAGTGCTTGAAATGATTCCTGAAGTCTTATCTGAATCTTGGCTTGAGGCCATAATTTATGGTGCCATAAATCTTGGGTACATTCTTTTGATTGTTTTGCCTTTGGTCATATCCGTTGCGTATTTGACCTATGCTGAACGTAAAGTTATTGGGTTTATGCAATTGCGAAAAGGCCCCAATGTGGTAGGACCTTTTGGACTTTTGCAACCCATTGCCGATGCTGTGAAATTGATGCATAAGGAAATAATTATTCCAACACGTGCTAATCCTCTTTTATTTCTTATGGCACCAGTGATCACATTTACATTGTCACTCATTGCTTGGTCCGTGATTCCATTTGGTGAAGGGGTTGTGTTGGCAGATATTAATGTTGGTATTCTTTTCTTATTTGCCATTTCATCCCTCGAAGTTTATGGCGTTATTATTGCAGGTTGGTCCAGCAACTCAAAATATCCTTTTTTAGGTGCAATGCGTTCTGCTGCACAAATGGTATCTTATGAGGTTTCCATGGGCCTTATCATCGTTAGTGTATTGATGTGTGTCGGGTCTTTGAACCTTACTGATATTGTCATGGCGCAAAAAGGCATGTGGTATGCTATTCCCATGTTCCCCATGATGATTATGTTTTTTATCTCAACATTGGCAGAAACAAATCGAGCCCCCTTTGATTTACCCGAAGCTGAAGCAGAACTTGTTTCTGGGTATAACGTTGAATATTCTTCTATGCCCTTTGCTCTCTTTTTTTTGGGTGAATATGCCAATATGATCTTAATGAGCGCTATGACAACAATCCTTTTCTTAGGGGGGTGGTTGCCGCCTGCGGATTATGCCATTTTCACCTGGATTCCTGGATTTGTTTGGTTTGCTTTGAAAATTGCCTTTGTTCTTTTTTGTTTCTTGTGGGTGCGTGCCAGTTTACCGCGCTATCGTTATGACCAACTTATGCGTTTGGGGTGGAAAGTGTTTTTACCTTTCTCGTTGGCATGGGTTGTTTTAACGGCAAGCTTTCTTGTTTTTACTAATAATTTACCGTCATAAATTCGTTGGGAGATAAAATATGTCACGTCTGATGCAACATATAAAAGCCTTTGGTCTCTTTGATATTATTTCTGGGATGAGTCTCACATTAAAATATTTTTTTAAGCCTAAGGTGACTTTGAATTATCCCCATGAAAAAGGCCCGCTTTCTCCGAGATTCCGTGCTGAACACGCTTTACGTCGCTATCCAAATGGTGAGGAACGTTGTATTTCTTGTAAGTTATGCGAAGCAGTGTGTCCTGCACAAGCCATTACCATTGAATCAGGCCCCCGTGAAGGGGACGGTAGTAGACGTACCGTTCGCTATGATATTGATATGACAAAATGTATATATTGTGGGCTTTGTCAAGAGTCATGTCCCGTGGATTCCATTGTTGAAGGTCCCAATTATGAATTTTCAACCTTTACCCGTGAAGAGCTTTTTTATACAAAAGATAAACTTCTTGATAATGGTGATCGTTGGGAAGAGTTGTTGGCTGAAAACATTGAACGTGAAAAAAAATATCATTCATAATTGGAAATCTTTTTAAAAAACTTAATAAAAACCCCATTCCCCCAATTGACGTCAGAGAATCCAAGGGGTATCTTCAAGGTAACTTTTAAATAAATACAGGAATGCGTGATGTCTGGTCCAATGGATCAATTCAAAATTAAGGAAATAGTACCCCTTGAGATGTTTGGCGTTAATATTTCCATTACAAATGCAACTCTCTGGCTTGCCATTGCGACCGTATCTCTTATTCTTTTCCAACATTTTGCCTTGCGTCGGGCGAGTGTCATTCCAGGAAAGCTTCAGCTTCTCCTTGAAACGTCTTATGATTTTATCACGTCTATGATTGGTGATACCATTGGTAAAGGTGGTAAAGCTTATGCCCCCTTTATTTTTACGGTTTTTATGTTTGTCTTATTCTCAAATTTGTTGGGCATGCTCCCTTATAGTTTTACTATAACGAGTCATTTTGCTGTGACGTTAACACTGGCTATGTTCTTTTTTATAGTGATTACAATTATTGGATTCATGAACCATGGTCTTCATTTCTTGAGCCTATTTTTGCCAGCAGGTGCCCCCAAGGCGTTGGCGCCATTGTTGGTGTTTCTCGAGCTCGTCTCTTATCTGGTGCGTCCTTTTACTTTATCCCTACGTTTGTTTTTGAACATGATGGCTGGGCATGTGATTTTAAAGGTTTTTGCAGGATTTAGCGTTATGGTTGGTGTTTATTTCGGTTTTCTACCAGCTTTATTTAATGTGCTTTTTGTTGGGTTTGAATTTTTTGTTGCTGCCTTACAAGCCTATATTTTTACCATTTTGATCTGTATCTACTTGAATGATTCGATCAATTTACACTAATTAACCTTAATGATAATAAAAATTGGAGACATAAAATGGAATTAGAAGCTGCAAAAATGATTGGTGCAGGTATTGCCGTGTTGGGTGTTATTGGGGCAGCTATGGGAGTTGGCCGTGTGTTTGCGAGCCTTATTGAATCCATTGCCCGTAATCCCTCTGCAAAAAATGACATGCAAACATTTGCATTCGTTGGGGCTGCATTGGCTGAAGGATTGGGTATTTTTGCCTTAGTTATTGCCTTCATGATTTTCTTGAAATAATAAGCTCATTTTTCCATTTTCAAGTTGTTGTTATGTCTCATGCCAGTAAATAGGCGTTTTTTTAGCATCACTTTTGAGGAGAAAATTGAACTACTATGATTAAAATTATAAAAGGACGGGGGATGTTTAATTTCCTGTCATTATTATCCGAGGATCTAAATGCCACAGTTTGAACTCGCGGTTTTTTCATCGCAAATTTTTTGGCTTGTTATCTTTTTTACCATACTGATGGTTTATACCGTGAAAATTTCTGTGCCACGTATGCGTGATATTTTGGATGAGCGTTGGCAGCGTACCGATGGTTTTAAAATTGCTGCAGATCGTTTTCAATCGGAGGCACAAGTAATTTTCACTGGTAATGACAAGGATATCTCTGAGGCGAAGATAAAAGCTCATTCCTTGATGTCTGAAAAAATATTTTTGATATCCTCAGATGCCGCACAGAAAAAGAAAATCTTTCATGGAGGTTATCTTAAAAATGTGGAGAAAGCCGAAGCTGAATTGAAAAAAAGCTTGGAACGTATTTCTGCAGATGTTGAACAAGATACCATTAAGGTTACTCAATTAATCATTGGTAAAATTATGGGCTTTGATGCATCGGAAATTGATATTCAAAAGCATATGAACAATAATATAAAAGTGATGGTGGCAAATGGCGATTGATGCAACACAATGGTACTTAATATCTTTTGTTATTTTTATAGCTTTGGTTGCAAAACCTCTTAAGGGTATAATTCTTGGGGCTTTAAAAAACAAATCTGAGAATATCAATAAGGAATTACTGGAGGCTAAACTTTTAAAAGAAGAGGCACTAGAAATTTTAGCTTTGGCTGAGCGTAAAAAAATAGAGGCTGAATTTGATGCGACTGCAATTTTAGAACATGCTCAGGCTGAAATAGAAAAAACACAAGCTAAAATGATTTCGGATTTTGATATTTACGTTGAAAAGCAAAATGTGGCTTTATCGCAACGTGTTCTAGAAATGCAAATTGCTGCAAAGGATGATATTCGGTCTCAAATGGTTGATACGGCAATGAAAACAGCCGAGGCCCTTATATCTAAAGGCCTATCAGCAGAAAAAAATATTGAATATACTCTTCATGAATTAAAGCGCATTAAGCATTTTAATTAGATTCAATAATAACCAGGACCTTACCGCGAATTTCATTCATAGTGGGGCTACTCCAATAATCTAGCCAGTCATTTAAATTTTCTTTGATAGAAGGGGCATACTCATCAAAGAGGAAGGATTTTTTTGATATCCAGGTGTCTAGGTGAAGTTTTTTTTGAGGAATTCGAGCAATCAATTTAAGGTCGTGACGTATTTGACCGCGCTCAGATCGAAAAGCAGCTCTTGTTTTAGTAATAAAACGAACTAGATCTGCATCGTCTTCCCCTTGAAAATTTGGTTCGTGATATAAAAACCAAGCTACGTTTTTCAAAGCTTTTTTTCTAATATTTTGAGATATGTTATCTTCATTATCAATAAAACTGCAACTCCCCGTATTTACCGTGAATATTAAAAGGGGGAGGGTCATTAATGTTGCTCTTAAAATTTGTCTCATTTTTCCGTTTCATTTTTCTGTTTTTTACTTTTGCATCCTACAATAAATATTCTTAAATTTTCACTAACGTTAATGATTTTTTCTTTGTTTTTTTTAAGGCTTCATTTTTCTCTTTAGATTTTTTATCAACTCATGTACGTTGTCAAAGCATTAGCAAAAAGCGCTCTGAATAGGTATTGTAGACTTCTCGAAACTATGAGATTCTAAGATGATCTGACAGAGTGTATATTTTAAACAAAAAATAGGTAGACCTATGAGCGATATTAAAGCTGAAGTTATAAAAATTGTTGTTGAACACCTGGGTGTAGAAGAAGCCAAAGTTGTTGAAAAGGCACACTTTATCGATGATCTTGGTGCTGATAGCCTGGATACAGTTGAATTGGTTATGGAATTTGAAACTCAATTTGATATTGAAATACCAGAAGAAGATGCTGAAACAATATTGACTGTTGGTGCTGCCATCGACTATATCACTAAGAAAAAAGCTTAACTTGACTCCTTTTTGAAAAGGATTTTATATAGAAGCCACGTTAATTAGAGGGAACTTCCTGATATAACGTGGTTTTTTTAATGTTTATTATAGACAATCAACTATGCCTTTTTATATCCATGCTTTAAATTTAAACAAGGTGTGTTATTTTAAGGTGAAAAATTAATAGTTTTAATAACCTAGAGGTCTTTTATGAAACGCATCGTTATTACTGGTATTGGCGCCGTTAGCCCTTTGGCTGGAAACATTAATGCAACCTGGGATCGTCTCATTAAGGGTGAATCTGGCATTAATACCATTACGTCTTTTGATACGTCTGATTTACCCTGTAAAATTGGAGGGCAAGTCCCCCATGGAACGGGGGAGGATGACTTTAATGATGAGCTTTATATGGCAAAAAAAGATCAACG
>JAJRPZ010000043.1 GCA_024280495.1 Alphaproteobacteria bacterium | reverse complement strand
TGCTTTTCAAAGTATTAACGGGGAAAATAGGTGTTGCCTGTTCTGATTTTTCATTTTGAAAATAAGGAATAAGAATGGTTTTTTTCTTATTTGGCAATTCGAGGGTGACGCGTAATTTGTCAAAATCAGGATCAGTTTTGAGAACTTCTTGAAAAAAACTTTGAATAAAAAAGGGAGTGCCCACCCACCCGAAAAAATGACGACGCCTTTTTAATATTTTATCTTCTTTGCTTTCTGACTCAGAAATGCGAAGAGATGGCTTGTAAATAGGCGTATAAATAATAAAAGCAGGGCCATATTCGTCAAGGTTTTGAGACCGAAATTTTTCAAGAAAAAAGGCCTGTGAACGATCTTCATCACGGGCTAAATCAAGGGTTTTTCTTGCATTTTCATATTGGCGGATATTAAGACCTTCGGGATTTTCGCCTCTTTTTGAAATGGCGTATTGAATGATGTCATATTCTGAAAGGGTATAATTTTTTGGAGATTTTATGGTGAGCTCTCTATTATTAAGGGTGCGTTCTCTTTCTAAGAATGACTCCAAATCATTTTTGTGGATGGCACGAATAATAGCAATGGTATTGATGCCTGGATATCTCTTTGGATACATGATTTGTTTTGCGTAAGGTCGCCATTGGCTCAGAGGGATATTAGGAGATAGAGAAAAAATAGCGCGCGCACCGTACATCATAGAAAAATAACGTTGGATGGTTTCATCAAATTGGGCGCTGAGTTTAGAAGTGACTTGCCTGGTAAATTCTTTCTCATAAGCATTATAACGTAATATATGGGAAAGGGTTATGAGAATCGTGAGGAGAGCGCAAATGTAAAAAGAATATGCAATGTATTTTTTTGCATTGATGTTCTCTGTCGCTATTTTTGAAGAGAGTTTATTCTCGATGGCATGGTGCAGAGCTTTAAAAGGAGTGGTGAAAAAAGACAACACTGATTTCAAAGAAATTTGATTAGTCCCTCCCACCTTAGAGTTCTTTTTTTCTGACACGACTACACCCTGTTAAGCATTTTATAAAAGCCTTATAGTTAAAGTGTATCAAAGCGCAGCAAGAATGCTACCTTTTTTCTTTTTTTTGAATGAGGTCAACGTGAAACATGAGAGTGAAAGATTGGAAATTCCGACTTCAGGGCTTGGCAAGGGAGAGTATCCGCGCTAAAAAGGTAGTAAATATATTTTCTATAAAAGAGGTTTTCGTGCGTTTAACTGTTGTTTCACCTTTTATATCTAAAACTTCCGTGGCTGTATCTAAAGCATCCATAGCCTTTGCTGCGATTCTTTTTATCTCGGCTTGCTCTAAGGATGAAATTCCTTATGAGGACCAAAGTGTTGAATTGCTTTATAATACTGCTCAGGACAAGCTTGAAGAGGGTGAGTATACAGAAGCCGCAACTTTGTTTGATGAGGTAACTCGACAACATCCTTATTCAAAATGGGCAATAAAAGCTCAGGTCATGGAAGCTTATGCCCAGTATCGTGGTCAAAAATATGACAATGTCATTGCGTCTCTCGAAGCCTTTGTTGGTTTGCATCCAGCACACCCTGATGTACCTTATGCTCTTTACCTAACAGGGCTTTCTTATTATGAACAAATTGGCCCTTCAAAGCGCGACCAACAAGATACCCAAGACGCTTCACGAACTTTTAACGAACTTGTTTCTCGTTTTTCGGGATCACCTTATGCAAAGGATGCTAAGGCAAAAATTATTTTGTTGAGAGATGCCATGGCTGGTAAGTCCATGAAAATAGGGCATTACTATATGGAAAAAAAAGCTTATCAGGCTGCCATTACGCGCTTCCAAGAAGTTATCGATCGCTATCAAACAACACGTCATGTTGAGGAAGCTTTACACCGCGTTGTCGAGTGCTATGTGGCGATGGGGTTGACAGAGCCAGCGGTGAATACCGCCGCTGTTCTTGGACATAATTTTCCAGGTGGCAGTTGGTATGCAGCTTCTTATGAGCTTTTGAATGGAGATTCAAATGCAAAATTAAATGTTCAAAAACCCAAAGTTTTTGAAGGGGAGCATGGACTTGAATCAGAGAAAGATGAAGGTTTTTGGTCACGGTTAAAAAATTGGAATAAGGGAGCCAGAAAAAATAGTAAGATGGCTTCTGAAAATATTTCTGAGAAGGCTTCTGAAAAATAAGGTCACCCCTTTATGCTGCAAACCCTTGTCATTGAAAATGTCATCCTGATCCACCGACTGGAAATTGAATTTTCTACTGGTTTATGCATTTTAACGGGGGAAACGGGCGCTGGTAAATCTATTCTTTTAGATGCTCTTGGATTAGCCCTTGGAGGGCGAGCGTCTTCGAAAATGGTACGGCCAGGTTGTGAGCAAGCCATGGTGTCTGCGGTTTTTGAAATCTCAAAAAACCATCCAGTTGCGGCCATATTATTGGAAAATGACCATTATTTTTCTGGCGAGCTTATTTTGCGTCGGGTCGTGACCTCTGAAGGAAAATCAAAGTCTTATCTTAATGATCACCTTGTTTCTGCTGCTTTTTTAAAAACACTTTCAAAAGAACTCATTGAGATTCACGGACAATTTGATCAAATTCTCCAACCAGCAACCCACCGTGATATTTTGGATCGTTTTGGTGGGTACCATAAAGAGTGCGCTGCTACACGCAATGCTTATAAAACGTATAATTGCTTATTAAAAGAACTTGCGGCCTCTGAAAAATTCATTGAAGACCAACGTAACCAACAGGAATTTCTGACAGTAGCCGTCGAGGAATTTGAAAAAATTTCACCCCAAGAACATGAGGAAAACGACCTTACGGAAAAACGTAATTTATTACAAAATCAAGAAAAAATAACCAAAGGATCAAGCTCTACTTTACGTTTGATTAATGGGGACCGTGGTATTCTAGATCACCTGGGAACAACCTTGAGTACTTTGGAAAAACTCGCCAAACTTTGCCCTGAAAAATTGGACGAGTCCCTTGCTGCCCTTGGTCGTGCCCATAGCGATGTTCTTGAAGCCGAAGCTTTTTTAAATTCTTTTCAGGATCAATTGGGGGCAGGGGGCGACTCTTTGGATCAGGTTGAAGACCGCCTTTATGAGCTCCGTGCCCTTTCAAGAAAACATGGGTGCTTAATTC
This sequence comes from Alphaproteobacteria bacterium, assembly GCA_024280495.1. Lineage (GTDB taxonomy): Bacteria > Pseudomonadota > Alphaproteobacteria > Caedimonadales > UBA9215 > UBA9215. The sequence continues at coordinate 608 of JAJRPZ010000043.1, read as the reverse complement.
CAGAACTTCCGACTCTTTATGAAAGGTTTTCAAAGGAATTGGCGATGCTAAAAGGCGGATCTGAATCCCTAGATAAGGTGCGCGCCGATCTCAAATTAGCGAAAGAAGCTTTCTATAACGCAGCTAAAAATCTTCAAAAAAAACGTGGGGAATTTGGTCTCAAGTTGGCAAAGGCCGTTGAGGGAGAGCTGAAACCTCTGCGCCTTGAAAAAGCTAAATTCGATATTTCACCTCAGGAATTGCCGCCAGAATCATGGTCTTCCCATGGCATTGACCATGTGGAATTTCAAGTTCAAACCAACCCTGGTTTGCCATTTGGCGCAATTTCTAAAATTGCATCGGGTGGCGAGCGGTCTCGTTTTATGTTGGCCCTTAAAGTCGTTTTAGCCCACACGACTCAAGCTTCTATTTTAATTTTTGATGAAATTGATAGTGGCGTTGGGGGTGCCGTTGCGACGGCCATTGGTGAGCGTATGGCACGTCTTGGTCAAATTAAACAGGTTTTTGCCATTACCCATTCGCCACAAGTGGCTGCTTGTGGCGATCGTCACTTTTTTGTTGAAAAATCAGAAAAAATCGATGGAATACCTCACTCTTCCTTAATGAAG
>JAJRPZ010000042.1 GCA_024280495.1 Alphaproteobacteria bacterium | reverse complement strand
GCAATGATTTAAAGATACCTCGGCAACCAGCCTCAACATGGCGGGGATCCTTTAAAAACCCTTCCTGAGAGACATCGGACGTCATGACAAAAACGTCATCTGAAATATCCCTTAACGCAACATCTGCACGAAGCTTATAAATTTTGAGGCGCTTAAAAAAATCTTGAGCAAAGGCTTTTTCAGTCTCAAGAAAAATTGTGTCATCCCCCCTGTCATACAAAAAGCAGTCAAAATGAAACCGCCCTTTGGGGGTGAGCATAGCGGCATATTGTATCTTTTGAGTTGATAATTTTGTTACATCAGATGTTAAAACACCCTGCAAAAAAGAGACCGCCTCAGGTCCCTTTATTTCGAAAACAGTTCTATTTTTATGATGCAGCATCATTTAACCTACGAGTTTGTTTTTTTATCCAAATATTTTTCCAACCAGTGGATATCATACTCACCAGCAATTATATCTTCTTCCAAAGATAATGCCTGATGCAGAGGAATGATCGTATTAATACCATCGATGACAAATTCTTCCAGGGCGCGACGCAATCGTCGCAAACATTCTTGGCGATCTTCACCACGCACGATAAGCTTTGCCACCATAGAATCATAATGAGGCGGGACTTTATAGCCCGAATAAAGGGCACTATCCACACGCACCCGAAGACCGCCAGGTGCATGATAATCAATAACCTTACCTGGGCTTGGGGCAAATGTTTCTGGATGTTCGGCATTAATACGGCACTCAATGGCATGACCATCAAAATTAATTTGATCTTGAGTCTTTGAAAGTTTTTTTCCAGAAGCAATACGAATTTGCTCTTGAACAATATCAACCCCCGTAATCATCTCAGTCACAGGGTGTTCAACCTGTACGCGGGTATTCATTTCGATAAAAAAGAAGTCGCCTCTTTCATAAAGAAACTCAAAGGTTCCCGCACCTCGGTATCCAAGAGTACGGCACGCTTCGGCACATCTCTCACCCAACGCCATACGTTGGTCTTGGCTCAGGGCTGGACTTGGGGCTTCCTCCCATACTTTTTGATGACGGCGTTGCAAGGAGCAATCACGTTCTCCCAAATGAATGGCATGACCATGGGTATCGGCCAAAACCTGAATTTCAATGTGACGTGGTGTTTCAAGAAATTTTTCCACGAAAACTTCATCATTCCCAAAATTCACTTTGGCTTCTGATTTTGCAATTTGAATAGCTTGGTCAAGGGTGCTCGGATCACGAACAATTTGCATGCCTTTGCCACCGCCACCACCAGAGGCTTTCACGATAACGGGATAGCCAACTTCTTCACAAATTTTATGGGCTTCTGGACCAGGAAAAACAGCACCAGAGGAACCAGGTACAACGGGAATACCCGTTTTGATCATGGCTTCCTTGGCAAGAATTTTATCACCCATGACATGAATATGTTCTGGTGTTGGGCCAATAAAAATAAACCCATGTTCTTCGACCATGGCAGCAAATTCAGCATTCTCAGATAAAAAGCCGTAACCAGGATGAACGGCATCTGCACCCGTGATGGTTGCTGCTGAAATAAGGGCATGCATGTTAAGGTAACTATCCCTAGAAGATGGAGGCCCAATACAAACACTTTCATCGGCAAAGCGCACATGCATGGCATCGGCATCGGCCGTCGAGTGTACTGCAACGGTTTTCACACCCATTTCATGACAGGCACGGTGGATGCGCAGGGCGATTTCCCCACGGTTCGCAATTAGAATTTTCTTAATCATAAAGAGTCCTTTTCAGGAAAATTAAAAGATATATTGGAACATATTAAATTAGAATTTTCTTATTCAATAATCATCAACACTTCATCAAATTCAATGGGATCACCATCTTGAACCAGTATTTCTTTGACCACGCCATCTTTTTTGGCTTTAATCTGATTCATGACTTTCATGGCTTCGATGATCAAAATGCTATCACCGATTTTAACAGAATCACCGACTTTAACAAAGGCCGCAACCCCTGGCGCAGAAGACATATAGGCATTCCCAACCATGGGAGACTTAACTGCACCTGGATGATCGGCTGGATCTTGGGGGACTATGGCTTGAGGCATTCCTTGGTCAGGAACCGCAACGGGTGCCAGAACAGAAGGCGCCGCAACCGTAGTCACAGGTGAGGTTACAAGTTGGCGTGCCACTCGAATACGATTGTTACCAACTTCGTATTCGATTTCCGACAAATTCGTTTCATTCAAAATTTCAGCCAATTGACGAACCATGTCTTGATTTAGATCTAGTGCTGGCTTATCGGTTTTAGAAGTCATTTTTAATCCTTAATCTGTCACTTTTTTTAAAAGGGAGACTGGCAGTTTACACCGCCACCCATCAAATCTCTATCATAAAATTAAATTTTAGGCACCAGCTGCTTGCCCTTGCCCTTGCCCTTGCCCTTGCCCTTGCCCTAACCTCTTCTTATCTTCAGTGGAACACCGCGGCTTGGTTTTTCGTCGCGTGCCATGTCCCATAAATTCATTACGCACAATCAGAGCCACGAGAGCAATGCTCGAGGCAACCAGACCAAAAACAAAGGCATAATATAATTGAATATCTGCCACATGCCCCGCCATAAAGCCAGCGGCAACGGCAATAACACCAGAAAGAAGATAATAAATACCCAAAGCCGTTCCAATGATTTTCTCAGGCACTTCATCGGCAATAATAGCGGCAAAAAGCATTTGCGATGTTCCCCGTTGGGCGCCCCAGATAACAACGCCCACAAGGGCAAGAAGCAATCCACCTTCAAGCATAAAACACACATTGGATAGCACGAGAGCAATAAAAGAAAAATACAGCATACGAGAGCGATCAATGCGATCAGACATCCGACCAACGGGCAAGCAGGCAAAGGCTGAAACCAAATTTAAAATGCCGATAGTCGACGTACTAAGCCACATGGGAGCCCCCAATTCATTCATGCGCAGGACCAAAAAACCATCACTAAAACGCGCGCACATAAAGAGCGTCGCGATCACAACCAAGCTCCAATAACGATTGTTCAAAGATTTAAAATCTTCCAATTTCAGTTTTCTATTTTTTTTCTTTGGGGTATTGAGTTCTTTTTCAACACGTTTTTCTTTCATGTAAAAAAGCAAAACTATAAAGGATAAAAAACAGGGCAAAAAACCAATCCAAAGAAGCAGACGATAGTCATCGGTGAAAACAATAAGCCCACCAATGATAAAGGACCCAAGTGCACATCCAAATGTTTTAAGGGACATCATCAACCCAAGGGACACCCCGCGCCTAGAAGCACCCACTTCCTCGGCACAATAAGCATCGCGAGGCGTTGCCATAATACCGTTTGAGATACGCTCAATGACTTTAGACAGCATGATCATGCTGGCACCACCAGCAAAAATGAAAATAGGTTTTGAAATTGTTGCCATGGCCACTCCAATAATCAAAGGGGGCTTTTTACGCCTAAAAAAATCGCCTGCGAAACCGGAGGCGAGTTTAGAAAAGTACGAGAGCCCTTCCGAGATTCCTTCCATGATGCCAAGTGAGACCAAGCTCAACCCCAATACCTGGGTTATAAAAAAGGGAGAAATCGAAAAAACCATGGTGGTGGAAACAGCAATGAGCATCATGGCGATACTGACGGCCCAAACACCTTTGGGAAGACTCCTGGCCGATCCAATGATATTTAAATTTTCCTGTTCTTGTGGAGCAGAGTTTTGACTTAATTTGTCTTGTGAAGCTTGAGCCATTGTGCAGGGTCCTTAGGCTGTTTCGTCATCATAGTATCTGGTCTTTTCACATCGGAAAAGACCTTACTGAATATGTAGGGATAACTTCCCTTAAAAACAAGCTTTTTTTTTGCACCTCTTTTGTGTTATAGATAATATTTCCCGTAAAAAAAAACTCTAAAATCTCCCTAACATTGAAGCATTTTCAAAAGCAATTCAACGTCTTCATTGATACTGCGATCCTCAAGCATTAACTCAGATACTTTTTTCACGGCATGCATGACCGTTGCATGATCTCGCCCTCCAAATTTACGCCCAATTTCTGGTAAAGAAGCTTCCGTCAATTTTTTAGAGAGATACATGGCAATCTGCCTTGGTCTTGCGATTGTACGCACTCGTTTAGCAGAATGCATATCTGAGGTTTTAATATTATAATGCTCGGCCACACGGCGCTGGATTTCATCAATGGTCACTCGACGGTCATTGGCACGAAGGATATCCCTCAAGACCTGCTGAGTAGACTCCACAGTGATTGCTCCCCCAACAAGGGTCGAATGAGCAACGATACGATTTAAGGCCCCCTCAAGCTCGCGCACATTAGAGGCAATTTTATGGGCTAAAAACTCTAAAACATTTATAGGAACTTCCGCCCCTAATTGTTCGGTTTTGGATTGTAGAATCCCAAGGCGCAATTCATAAGTTGTGGGATGAATATCAGCCACAAGCCCCCAACCTAATCGGGATCTCATACGCTCTTCGAGACCCGGCAAATCAGAGGGAGATTTATCAGCAGAAATAATTACCTGATGATTTTGGTCTACCAAAGCATTAAAAGTATGAAAAAACTCCTCTTGGGTTGATTCTTTTCCGCTAATAAACTGAAAATCATCAATCATCAAAACATCAACAGAACGAAATTTTTCCTTAAAGGACATCATATCCTTAAAGCGAAGGGCCCGAATGAATTGATACATAAATTTTTCAGCGGAAAGATAAACAACCTTACGCTTTGGGTGAAGCTTATTAATGTGCCAGGCGATAGCATGCATCAAATGGGTTTTTCCAAGACCAACACCTCCATAAATGAAAAGAGGATTAAAATGAACTTTAGGAGATTCCGCCACACGAAGGGCTGCCGCATGGGCTAACTCATTGGAGGGAGCCACCACAAAATTATCAAAAACATAACGTGGCTCTAACCTAGATCCAATAACCTCGATTTCACCCGCATGGGTAGCCTTCAAAGAAGGCTGTTCCGCAATAATTGCTGGGGCTTGTTGCTGACTTTCTATAGCGAGATTCTTGTCAACAACTATATCCAATAAAAGAACAGTTGGATGGAGCTCCTGCAAAAATTTAAGAATTTGAGTTTTACAATTGTCTATGACCCAATCCCGCATAAACGACGTCGGGGCCGAGATGACAAAACGACCAGAATTAAATTCTTTAAATGCCAAAGGGGCAAGCCAACTTTTATAAGTCGCCTCCCCAAAAAATTTTGGAAAAGTCGATTTTAACGACTCCCACATCTCAATAAAAGATGTGTCATTTGTTTGAGCAACTTTCATAACGTGCGGTGTGGATTCGCTTTTAACCATGGGGTAAACTGAACTCTTACTGATTATCTATTGGGAAATTAACACCACTATAACGAAAGTGTGTACGGAACACGACCTGAAAAATATATAAATATAAAAAAAGGAGAGCCAATGCCCTCCCCTACTTATAATAATGTCGTTTTTAGGCTGGAACCTTTTTGAACGACTAAAGCTTATATATTTATGCCAGTGCTTTCACACGGGCTGCCAAACGAGAAATCTTACGAGAAGCCGTTTTCTTGCGAAGAACGCCTTTAGTAACACCACGTTGAATTTCAGGTTGTGCCTTTTCAAAGCTTCCGCTGCTGTGGACTTAACGCCAGCTTCAAGAGCTTCTTCAACGTTACGAATGAATGTACGAATACGAACAATACGAGAGTGGTTACGGGCGTAACGCACAACATTTTGACGATTTCTTTTTTCTGCAGACTTAATG
>JAJRPZ010000041.1 GCA_024280495.1 Alphaproteobacteria bacterium | reverse complement strand
AGCCCGGAAAGAAATTGGGGAATATTTTGAGTTTTATAACGACAAACGTCCCCATTCAACCTTCAATGGACACACTCCAAGTGAAGTGTATAATGGTGTTACATATCAGGAAGGATTTGATCTTTCTTGTGTGCAAAAAGCAGCGTAGAAAATGAAAAAATCACCCCTGTGACCTTAAAATCGCTGCAAACCTATCCTAACAACTAGGACCACCTTAGTTGTCACCATCGACGGATGATTCCCTGTTTGCTCTTGTACCTTTTCAAACCTTACTCAACAGATGCGAAAGAACCAAAATTATCGTTAACGCTCATACCCCTGTAAAATAAAGGTATTTTGTCAATTTCACCCCCTGAAAAGGGGTGCATTCTAAGCTTAGCGTGCATTTTTTGCTAGAGAGACAATGGGTCCAACAATTTTGGTCATAAATTTATTAAATTCAGCCGTTGGTGCATTGGCGATATAAATAATGTCTTTATCACGCATGAGGAAATTACTAGCCATGAAAAATGCCTGAGGTTTATTGAAGTTTAAACGGTAAACAGTTGCTTGACGACCTTCGACTGTGATACGCATTGGCTCATTGGATGCTGTATAAAGAGTGTCTGAAGTCCCTTTAAATCTCTTTTGAACTGTTTCAATAAGCTCAGAATCTTCGAAACGAAAGAGAAAAACCCCACCTGAATCAGCTAAATCATCTCGCAATCCGCCAACCATAGCAAGAGCTTCCGCCAAGGTTAGCGTTTCTGTTTTAAAGGGCACCAAATTTTTAGATTCAACGGCACCAAAAGCAGCAAAACGACGAGGGCGATTAAGGATTTGAACGGTATCATGGGACGAAAGCCAAATATTATTTTGAGGATCACTTAAGGTCTCATCTAATCGAACGGTACCTTGTTTTGTTGTTGATCTGGCCCCTAGGTTAGTTTTCGATATATCAGTATCTTGTAAGGGAGAAGGAGATTGTTGCCGCGATGTATCAATTACTTTACGCAATATTGTTGCTTCGGATTCAAAAGTAGGTTGAGGGGTGCCACCCGCAATGGCGATAGCCTCCATCAAACGAAGGCCACGTGTGGGCAATGGGTATTGACCTGGCTTATTCACATCTCCTACAATGGTAATATTATTACTGTTATTTACGGCTAAAATCACTTGAACCTGGGGCTCAACAGCTTTACCTTTTAAGCCATTTTCTATGATTTTCCTAATCTCTTCAACGGTTTTATTAAATGCAGACACTCGGCCAACGTACGGCACAAAAATCTCTCCATTTTCATCCACTTCTGTTTTAATTGACGTTTGTTTAACTTCCCTGGTAGAAAAAAGACCATATGCCGATGCTTCCCAAATATTAACTTCTAGAATATCATCTACTCCAAGGGTGATGGGATTATAGGATGTATTTTCTTTGCCAAAGGTGCTCAAAAAAGGTGATGTGCGATTTTGATCAAGCTCTTGAATAAGTTCAGGGGTTATATTAAAAACCACATAAGTTTGATCTGTTTTATATTGATTTTTTGACATCAAATCAATGTCAAGCGCAGATGGCCCTTGACGTGAGTTAATACTACAGTTGCTTAAAACCAAGGTTGCACAAAGTAAGGGGAATATCGAAAAAACAGGGTTTTTAAAAAAAATTCTATAACGATTCTTCACGTTGTCTCTTCCTCATTTTTTTTGGAGTTGTTTTATTTTGAAGGCTTTCTTGGATTTTATCCATCACGCCCTGACATGCAAGATCAATACCAGCAGACGCATAAAAACAACCTGGTTTTAAGGCTACTTTTTTGAGCCACTCTATGTAGTTATGACGTGTTTTTTTATCCGCGACAAATGTATTATGCCAAAAACTGTCATAATCGGGCTCTCCATGGGCACATGTGGCAATTTTATCAATGGCGTAAAAGGCATCTCCGATAACCAATAAAGGGACGCCATGGAAAATAGCAGACATTCCTGAGGTGCTATTAATGGTCACCATACCAGCTGCATTCTTAACCAAAGGGCCAAGGGGGCCAGTAATAATCACATCAACACGATCTCGTACATTAAAGGCTTCTGCCATTTGATAAATAAGCTCAGAATCATTACTGTGGCCTCGTTCCAAGGGGTGGATTTTAAAAATCAATCGATAATCTTCTGGAGCGCTTTTCGCAAAAGAAGTCAACGCAGATGAAATCAAACGCGCTGAATTCCACCCGTGTGCTGCAATACCCAGTTGACTATCTATGGCTACCTGCAAAGGAATAATAAAAAATTTCTTGTGGCAGTTTTGGCAAAGATGATCAATATGATTTAGATTTTTATGCTGCAATAACGTACGGCGCCAAAAATTACGTACCCAGTAATAAGCTTCAGAAACCACATGAGCCTTACGATGGAAAAGTTTTCTTTGTTGGCGAGATGCAAATAAATTTCGAACCACATAATAAAAAATCGCAGACCAGGCAACGGGAGCAAAACTATGATAATCCTTTGTGGTTAGGGGGGACTCATTTTTATAATTTCTGGGAGGAGATTTACCTGCAATGGGAGATCTTGCATTATTGCCATTGTGTTCAACGGTAATAAACCCAGGACGCACATAACCTTCTTCAAGGGAAATAATAGGGATATTTAAGTCTAAGGCAATAAGCCGTGCCACTCGATGAAGGGGGCGCTCCCCACCAAAGAAGACAATCTTGTCAAACTTTGCAACGGATAGAAAATCCCGCAACCAAGTTTCCCATTCAAGGGGATTACCTAAAAAATTGATTCGTTTTTTTCTATTGGAAAAAAGAGTATCCCCAGGGTTAAAGCAGACACGCCATGCATCATATTCATTTTCATTCAAAAACTTTTGAAGGCATTTAAAAAAGGGTCCCACTGGACCTTGCAAAAGCAGAATGCGCGGTTTTTGAGACGGTTTTTCCAATTTTCCATATGATTTAAAGGTTGTATTTATGATTTTCCATATTCCTCTAACATCTCATTAACATCATCATAATAGGCTATTTTTCCATCAGTCAAAATAATTCCACAGTCACAATATTCTTTAATAATGGAATTTGCATGTGAAATCATAATGATTTTTGACGTTTGTAACTTTTCATTGAAAACGTTGTGGCTTTTTTTCTTAAAATTTTTATCTCCAACGGACATAATTTCGTCAATGAGGTAACAATCAAAGTGAATAGCCATACTCAAACCAAAAGCAAGACGGGCCTTCATGCCACTGGAATAAACACTAATAGGAAGTTTCAAGGAATCTCCCAATTCAGAGAAATCCTGTACATAATCAATGATGTGTTCAGTATCTTGCCCATACACACGGGAGATAAAACGAATATTTTCTATTCCCGTCATGCTGCCATTAAATCCACCAGCAAAACCAAGGGGCCATGATACGTTCCCATGCCTGATAATGCGTCCTTTATCAGGGAGTTCAGCGCCTGATAACATACGCATTAAGGTTGATTTACCCGCACCATTTTTCCCCATAATGGCAATGCTTTTATCTCGGGGAAATTCAAAGGATGTTTTTTCAAGAATGACCTTTGTTACCCCTTTTAAGGTGTAAGATTTTTCAACTTTTTTCAAAGAAAACATATTTAAATCCTTTTTCGTCGCCAAAGGCGCTCTCCAAGAAGGCCAAATACAATTAATAGAAGAGCAAAAGACAAAGGGTATTGCTTCATCAAAATGGTGCTATTATACGCTGGATAGTATCCCTCTCTCATCCACTCCACGAGATGTAAAACGGGATTCCATTTTAAAACATCTATGGCTGCCGTTGGCAAATAACTGGGGACATAAAAAATAGCCGATACAAAAAAAAGAGGTTTATTTATTAAAGTGTGAATGCGCGTCCAAGAGTCCCAAAGCGATGAGACAACAGCATTAAAAATCCCCATGGAAAAACCAAAAAAAATAATTACTAAAAATGCCTGAAATAAAACATCTCCATGTGCAGGTATTGAGGCTAGATCAAAAATATACAAACCCATAAAGGTAACAGAGAAAATCATAATATATGTCGCAGAAATAAGAATCGCACGTGCAATTAAGGTGTCAATTTCTTTAATGGGTGGATAGGACAATAGAGCTCTGTTCGCTCTAAAAGCTACCATCAATGATCCTTCTAATTTTTTGTAAAACTCCATGGTTAATAAACCAAGGGCTATGAAAATGGCCAAATGTTCACCGTAAGGTGCTGAACGGCCGAAAGCACCAAAAACAAGGACTAAAATACCAATACTAGCGGCAGGAATTAAAATGGCCCATAAATATCCAAGGGCAGAGGTCCCAAAGGTCGTTCTTGTTTCGCGGAGAACAAGGGCAAATATGACCCTCATCTGTAATTTAAGAGCCCGTGTAATATCAGGAGATAAAAATGTGGTTAGTTTCACTATAATGAGTCTCCCTTAGGATAAATGATCGCGCACAGAATAGGAAATTAAGACGCCGATAATCCAAACACCCACGAGAATAGAAAACAATAGAAATATGGATAATAAACGCCTTGGGTATAAGGGGTCTTCTGGCAGAATTGGTTGTGTATAAACTGCCAAATAGCGTTGCTGTTGTCCCGCTTCAACACGAGCCCCCTCAAGGGAGGCCATGGCAGAAAAATATGTTTTTTGTGCAAATAAATGCTCTGCTTCTAATGTTTCATAAATTGCTAACAGTGTTGATAAAGGAGTTTTTTTATTTTTCACGCCTTTATTTTGATATCCAGAACGAGAGCCAAGGGTAACACTTTTTTCAAGGATTTGTTTTTCCAAAGCATCGGCCTGACGCCGTAAGGATCGCATATTAGGAGAATCATCATCAATGGATCCAGAAAGTGCCGACATACGAGCTTTGAGGGAAAGCAGTTCTTTTTCAAGGCCACCTAAAATAATAACTTGTTGCTCGGCGGTTTTTCCAGGATCAATGAAATTCTCTTTTTCTCGAAAAAGCCGTAATTTTTCAAGGGCTGCTTTTAAACGTTTTTCTGCGCGGTTGACTTCATTTTTTACAAAAACAACAGTATCTTCCTGAGCTTTTTTAGAAATTTTATTAATAAGATCTTCGGAATAGGAAAGTAAAAGTGTTGCTAATTTATGGGCATCTTTTGCTTTAAAAGCTTGAACTTCTATAGTGATAAGGCTTGACGTATTATCAAAATTAATTTCAATGAAATCAGGCCAATAATCAACGAGTTCTTCAATGGATGCTCTTTGATCTAATCGAGAAAGGAAATCAACGGATTTATGGGCGTATTTACCTCGAAAATCAAAATCTTTTTCTAATTTTTGAAGCACATCATGACTTTTTAGATATTTCAAAATAATATGTGCATCAGAAGTTGTCGACCCGCCACCTGCAAGTCCTGTTAAGGCTCCCAATGCATCAATTTGAGCACTCTGCCCCATGGTACGCACGGCAAATCCTGAGCCAGAAACATAACGATCAGAAGCTAGAAAAGTATAATAAAAAACACCAAAGAAGGATGGTAGCAGCACACTTAAAATGAAGGAGTATTTCAAAATCCAACGGCGTTGTTTTTGAGGGCGCAATGCTGAGAATAAATCTTTTTCAGCCAAAGCTTTTTTAACGAAATATCCAAATCGCCTTCGGAATAAGCCTCCTCCTTTGTTCCATAGTTTTACTGCCTTATTAAGTAAAGATTTTGGTTTTTTTTTACTTTTTTCTTCAGTCACGTTTTTGTTCCTTTTTAAGGCCGAAAAACCTCATTATTTGTAAAACATATTTCAGGATAATATGCCGTATTTTACGTACATTTTCTTTTTTACCAAGTAAATTTTCTCTTTGTTTCGCTAGAATATCTAACACAATTTCAGGAGTTGTGCACGCATCAGTATTTGAACAATCCTCAAAATCCATATGAGGGCGTACATATGAAGGATACAATATTAATGCGCCCGCGACTAGATGATCTAGGCTCAAGGGCTTGGATCTACCTTTTTCCCGTCTTTTAATAGCAACAACATCATGTGTTAAGCCCCATCCTGCATAAAAAGGTTGACCATAACATGTGACTTTTTTATGGCGCAATAAGGCTTCAAAACCCATAAGAGAGGTTATGGTATGAATTTCATCCACTTGCTCTATCATCGATATACTATCAATATTCAGAATAACTTCATCACAATAGTCTACGGCTAAATTTTCATTTTTTCCCTTTGATCGCACACCCGCAACCACATCAGGATGGGGTTTATAAATAATATAGGCTTTTGGGTTTTGAGATCGAACGGCCCGAAGAAGGTCTAAATTGGTTTTTATATCAACGGCACCACAGGTAATGGAAGCATCGGATTCCACCTGTCCTGGCACAAGAATAATAGTCTTATTTTTTGAATTCGACGGGCGCTGCCAAAGTTTGCCTGTCATGTTATATTTACTAAGTTTCAGATCAATAATATTTTGTCGCAATATGGCAGCACGTTCGAGAATTTCCATTGATAAAGGAGTATTTAACAACAAAAATTCTAGGTCAGAGGGTGTAGAAGGATCATAATAAATCCCACGATGGTCAAAAACCCATGAGAGGGGGGGGGCAAAATGCGCACCCAACCCAACGGATCGTAAAAAACCGTCTTCCACATGAATAATATTACATGAGGTCAATTTTTTTGGCGTTTTATGTCCCCAAACCAAAACAGTGGATCCATGTGGAACTTTCGAAGGGTCTTTTGTGAAATGAGTTTCAACTCCTTTTAAAAACCGCTTCAAAATGCAGCGACGCCATGGAGAGAAATTCATCACATAAAGAAAGGTGGGGAAAGAGGCATGTTCTATTTTCATATATTTTTTTAATTTTCTAATAATTCATTGAGCAATGATACATCAGAAATGCAAAAAACGAGTTAGATTTCTCCAAAACTCGCTTTTACATAACAGGTTTTACATATCATAATGTGTGTAACAGAGAAATAAAATCTGCAAACCAATTTTAAAAACTGATTGTTTTACCATAACGTGCTTCTTCAAGAGAGTCCATTGCAGTTAACGCAATATGACTATGTGGAAAATACATATCTATATGGAGCCCTTTGAAAAAGACCTTTTCAGCAGTATGTCGGGTGGCAAAGAAGATAGCAAAAAAACTGGACTTTTCATAAAAAGTATGACAAAAAAACGTAACTAACTTAATTTAATCCTATTAAAAAGGCGATACGATGGAGCGGAAAAAAATCACCCTTAAGGTTGCCTTAAGCAGTGAGAAGATCGCACAACTTGAAGAAATGAAAAAACCGAAATTAACGCCTATCCGTAAACCTTTTTCAAGACCTGGTTCTAATCGATTTAATAAGCATAAGCCACCTATCAGCGAACTTGGCCGCACGGTGAAATGGCTTTATAAAACATACCCAGATCTTTTCTTTAAGGAGCGTAGTAAACCCCTTAAATGTGGTATTGAAAAAGATATTTTCAACCTTCTTGGCGATAAACCAGAAGTTACAAAAAAAATGCTCAAAAAAGCACTGCGTCATTATGTTTTTTCTTTTTCCTATATGAATGCAGTTCTTGCTGCCACTCATAGGTACAACTTAAAGGGAAAAGAAATTGAAAAGATGACTGATGAGCACAAAGCTTTTGCCATAGAATGGCTCAAAGAGCGCAATGAAGAAAAAGCTGAAAAAGAAGCGTCAAAAGAAAAAACGCCACTGATTAAATAACCAACGATTATAGGGTGCGAGAGTGATTGACGACGTTAGGGAGCATTAGGAAAGAGTATTAGTTTACCTAAAGAGAAAAGAATTTTTTAATACCCTTTATTAGGTCAGCTTTGAGTGTTTCTTTTTTCTTTTTTTTGGTTCCTAATGATTTTAAATTTTGAGAATTTTCCAAATCATGAGCAATCATTATTTCGGAAAGTTTTTCAACAAGTTCGGGCCTTTCATTTAAAATAGGGGCGAAATCTTCTTTGGTGATTTCATAAGCAAGAATAGGCGTTTTTGCTCTCACCGTTGCAGATCTTTTCTCACCTAGTAATAAGGCCTTATCCCCAACCATACTTGGTGATACAATGGATTTAACTATTTGACTACCAATAGTTTTTCCTTTTTTTATGGACACTATAATGTCGAGAGCACCTTCGGCAACAACCATTAAAGAGTTATCATGATCCCCTTCAACAATAAGATCTTCTCCCGTATTAAGGGTAATTTTTTTAGCACATTTCGCTAGTTTTATATGTTCATTATCAGTTAAATTTTTAAACAAAAGAATTTTTTTTAAAATTTTCTCAAGGGGTTGATCTTCCTCATATTCAAAAGGTTGAGACTTAGAAAAAGTATATTCACCAAGGGTTTTAGAGGTAGAAACACCAGATCGATGCATGTGAGAAATAATGGCTTTAATCACTTTATGACGGATAAGGGGGATGTTTTCATAACCCTTAAGGCCAAAACGAACTTGAAATACAACACCACCCTCACTAATTTTTTTAGCAAAAACACCATAATCCCCCGTATTTACGACTTCCTTAATGCTTAATAGGGCACCCATCATAATACGTTCGGCGCGCTCAACTTGGTTGGTGTGCTTAATGGAAATCTCAATCAATTCAGCATGGATTTGATTACATGAGGATAAATTCTCAAACTTACCAGACGTGAGCATACGATTAGGGATAATAATTAAACTTTGACTATTTGTTAAAATTTCAACATGACGCCATGTTGTTTTCATTACTTTTCCACTGGTTCCATCATCAAGGCGAATTGAATCTCCTTTAAGGTAAGTCCGCTCTACATCCAGAATCAATCCTGAAACCATATCTAAAACAATACCTTGCAAAGAAAAAGCAAGTCCTGCTCCTATGATACCACCAGCAGTGACCAAGCTCCAAGCTGATTGCCCTAAGATGGAAACAGTTATGTAAATAATGGTACCAGTGATCATTATCCAATTAAAAAAAGTAACTATATAGCGTGGCACAGATTTATTTGTTTTTGTGCTGTAATACTGCACGGCGACAATGCGAAAAAAACGCATGGAAATCCAGGCCGTAAAAATAGTAATAAACGTATGAATTATTTGCGCGATCGCATAATCAATACCTTTTTCATCGGCAGTCAAAAATAAAGATAGTACATAAAGAAGGAAAAGACCTAGAATTAAAAGAAAAGCCATAAACCCTAGCTGAAAAAACTCATTTCCAGCCATTTTTTTCTGTAAGAGATTAACTTGGGCGTCCAGTTGTTTTTGAGCCCATTTTTTAGTATTTTTTATTTTTTTATTTTTTTTAATCGCAGCCATCTTTTTTAAAGCCCATTTCCCTATAGTTGGTTAGTTTTTTGTTTACACGAGGCACAAGGGACGGCGGCTATATTTATAGCCAAGGAGCGCAGCAAGAAAGTGTAAACGTAAAAATAATTAGCTATAACTTATATTGTTTCAAAAAAGGTTTAATGAATCGTAAATATGAGAGGGTTCATCTGCGGTTTTTTGTTTTTTAAATCAATTTAAGAAGCAGTTCGTTAAGGCAATTTAAGGTTAAACAGGATCAAGTTAATCGATCATGGGAAAAATTATTAGCATAAGCTTTTATAGTTTGATTGAGTGGTTGTTCAGGAATAAGTGTATAGGGGATGCCGTTGTTTTCTGCATAAGAAATAGCTTCTTTTTGTGTTGAAAATTTGAGGCGTATTTGTGTATGAGTTTGCGTCGTTGACGTCCAAGACATTAAAGGATCAATGTGACGTTTATGTTCTGGTGACCCGTCAGGGCAATAATCCAATATCCAGTTTTTCATTTTTGCACGACCAACTTGCATGGTGTGACGGCTGGGTTTATAGATACGTGCATTCATGAATAATACCTTTATTTTGTAAGTATATTTTCTTATAATACCCTGTTTTATGAAATATATCCATGGGAATAGGTCGAGCCTCATCACTAAGCAAAGGAAAAAGGAAAAAATATTTTACAGTGATCTAAAAAAACGAGTCAACTGTTTTAAGATGCAATGGATATTTCAAACTCTCGTTGCGCATCCCCATGAAAATAAGAAAGTTGTTTTGATATTTGATGCTTTGAAAAGGCTACGTTGTGTGCGCAAAAACTATTGTAAACGGACTCTATGATTTCTTTATCTTTTGGGGCTTTAACAGCGTAAAGAACAAGGCGTGTAGAAAAACTTTCAAGATCAGTGCCCTCGAGGCCGATTTCAGTACCTGCCCAGAACCCAAAAAGGCGATTGCGCTTGGCAATAATTTTAAAAGCGCGTTCACTGTCATGCTGAAATTTTTTTTCGATGGCGTTTTCACGATCTGCGATTCCTGAACGCATCTGCTGTTCTCCCTATTTTTAATTTTATCTTGACTCATCTCCCAGGGTAACAAAAGTATTTTTTATTTTCTTTTTATAGTAAAATATGGCAACAAAAGAGTGAATGAAAAGTTAAGGTGAGATTTTTTAAATGGCCATTACCCCAGAAAAGTTAAAAATGCTGATTCTATCAGAATTTCCCCATAGTGATATACAATTGGATGACATGCTGGGGGATGCAGATCATTATGGATTGACCCTTGTGTCTGAAATATTTGAAGGGTTGAATCGTGTGCAACGGCACCAAAAAATTTATGCAGCACTTGGTCCTATTATGGGAAATGAGCTTCACGCGTTATCCATAAGGACCAGAACTCCAAAAGAACACCAACAAATTTTAGAAACAAATAAAAATAATAAAGGGGATTAATATGACAGATATTCAAGATGAGATTAAAAAAATTGTGACTGATAATAAAGTTGTTCTTTTTATGAAAGGGAGTTCAACTTTTCCTCAATGTGGTTTTTCGGGATTCGTGGTTCAGGTTTTACAAAACCTCAATGTTGATTTCACCGACATTAATGTTTTGGAAAATCCCGATATGCGCCAGGGCATTAAAGATTTTTCCAATTGGCCGACAATTCCTCAGCTTTATGTGAAGGGAGAATTTATTGGAGGTGCTGATATTATTAAAGAAATGATGCAGGAAAATGAGCTTCAAGACCTTTTTTCCAAATAAGAATTTTGAAAATACCTGGTAAATTCAGCTGAAAAATCAAGGGAAGCCATAAAGGCTTCCTTTTTTATATGGTTATTCAGAGTATTTCCAATGTGGATTGTCTTGAGGAAAGGTGGTTTTTTATAAGGTTGAGAACAAACACCATGGGTTATTAAGGCATGACAATCTTGAGCTCCAGCATTTTCAACCAGTTTAACGGTTTCATTTAATGTGGCTCCTGAATCTAAAATATCATCAATAATAAGAATTTTTTTCCCTTTTAGGGAGCTTAGCTGCGCTGGTGTGGAAAGCAAAAGAGGAAGGTTAGTTACTGAGTCCCTTCTTTTTTCCAGTGTTACAAAAGGGATTCCAGTTTCTTTTGAAATAAGAGAACAGCGGTGATGGCTTCCTTGATCAGGTGCAAGTAGCAAGGTGTTTTCAATGGGGAAATGAGACTTTATGCATTGGGATATAATTTTTGTTGGCAATAAATTTATGATATCCAAGGGTGCTTTTTCAAGTGTTTCTGGTGCATGATAATCCAATGTCACAATGGTTTTAAGGCCACTTTTTTTGAGTAAGCTACAAAGTGCAGTAGCTGATTTTTTCTCCCTTGAAAAAGGGAAATAAGGTATAATTAGGGTTTCAATACACCAGTTATTCTGCGCTTTTATATCCATAAGCACCATCAATATCCATAGGAAAGTTTGGGAGGGAGACGTGCCCGATGATATCCAAAGATGTGTTGGAATTTGGTTCTTGAAAATCGGACTTTTTATATTAAAAGAAGAATCTGGATGATTTTTTGTTTTAATTTCTAAATAATCCACATCTAAAGTCTCCATGGTTTTTAGAAAGAGATACGTGTTTAGTTTATTGCAAATGAAAAACATTGTGGGGATATATGCCATTTATGTTAGTGTTAAAAATAGTATGACCTTTAAATATGGAAAAGAAAATGTTGAAAGTTTCAATTAAGATGCTGGCTATTTTCGCCGCAGTTTTTATGAGCTCTGGTTGTGATGATAGTGCAAATAATGACGAACAAAACATACAAATTGTGATGGGTACTTCTGCTGATATGCCACCTTTTGAATTCTATAAGGGTAGTGATATTGTAGGCTATGATATTGATGTTGCAAAGGCAATTGCCGTAGAAATTGGCATTAAACTTGCTGTGCGAGATATGGATTTCAGTGCATTGGTACCAGCATTACAGTCGGGTCGTGTTGATATGGTTCTTGCTTCCATGACGCCAACACCAGAACGTCGCCAGGTCATTGATTTTTCGAAACCATATTTAACTTTACCCTTGGTCGTTATCACTAGGGACGACGTTTCTATTAAAAGTGTGGCTGATTTGGCGTCAAAAAAAATTGGGGTACAACTGGGATCTACCCATGAACAATTTGCAAAGGATTTGGCATCAAAGGATAAAAGTATCAGCGTCCATTCTTTAAATAAACTAGCAGAACTTATTCAAGAACTTAAAATTGGGCGAGTTGATGCTGTTGTCATGGAAACAAAAACCGCGAAATCTTTTCAAAAAATGAATGAAAACTTACAACTGGTTCCCTTGGATGAGCGTACAGTTTCCTTTGCCGTTGCTTTTCCTAAGGATTCAAAATGGCAAGAAAAAGTAAACGCTTCCATTGAAAAACTGCATATTGCTGGTCGATTTGAAGAAATTCGTCAAAAATGGTTCTCAAATTAGTTCAGCAATCAGGGTATAAAAATGAACTTACATTTTGATCGTATGGGTGACCATATTCCTTTTATTCTTGAAGGGGTTTTCGTCACCTTACAGTACACTTTTGTTGCCCTTGCTGTTGGACTTGTTTTGGGGACATTGTTATCTTTGATGGTCCTCTCTGACAATCGATTGTTGAGGTATACGGCAAAAACTTATATCTCAATTTTTCGGGGCACTCCTCTTTTAGTACAGCTTTCATTAATTTATTTTGCGACGCCACAGTTGTTTGAGTATCAAATAACGGCACTTCAAGCAGGATTACTTGCCTTTTCTCTTAACTCTTCTGCTTATGTTTCTGAAATTATTAGGGCTGGTATACAGTCCGTTGATAAAGGACAATTTGAAGCTGCCCAAAGCCTCGCTATTTCTTATCCCAAGGCCATGGGGTATATCATTATTCCTCAAGCTATTAAAAATATTTTACCTGCATTGGTGAACGAGTCAGTGAACCTTTTAAAGGAATCAGCTGTTATTTCCGTCATCGGAGAGATGGATTTATTGCGTCGTGCCAATATTGTATCTGCTCAGACATTTTTGTATTTTGAACCATTATTGGTTGTAGCGTTTATTTACTATATATTGGTCTCTTTGTTGTCAAAAGCAGCCTCGATTCTTGAAAAAAGGTTGAATGTTAATGGATCATAAAAAAAATGACTCCGTAATGGATCAGGCAATCAATTTTGATAATATTACAAAATCCTTTGGAAATAATACTGTCTTAAAAGATGTTAGTGGCATTATTGAGCAGGGGAAAATTACGGTGCTTTTGGGGCCCTCTGGATCTGGAAAGTCGACATTACTTCGTTGTATGAATTTGTTGGAAAAACCAGAGGTTGGATCTATTCGTATCGGCGGTGTTAATATTATGGGCTCTGATCTGAGTGCAAAAGGTCTAAGAATTTTACGCCGCAATATTGGCATGGTATTTCAGCATTTTCATCTTTTTCCTAATATGACTGTCCTTGAAAATATTTCTTTTTCCCTGGAAAAAGTTCTGGGATTATCCAAAGGAGAAGCTAAAAATATTTCATTGCTTTTATTGGAACGCGTTGGTTTGTTGGAGAAAGAAAACGCTTTCCCAGAAAGGCTTTCAGGTGGTCAAAAACAACGGGTTGCTATTGCAAGGTCCCTTGCAATGAATCCTAAAATCATGCTGTTTGATGAGCCAACCTCAGCCTTGGACCCTGAAATGGTGAAAGAGGTCCTTGATGTTATCAAAAATCTTTCCTGTGACTCCAAGGTAGAAGAGAAAATGACGATGATGATCGTTACCCATGAGATGCAATTTGCCCGTGAAATTGCCGACGAAATTTGGTTCCTAGATCAAGGAAAAATCATTGAAAAATCGGCACCTGATATATTTTTTTCCAATCCAAAAACAAAACGTGCTCAGAAATTTTTAAGTAAAATTTTATAAAACCACATTCAAGAGTAACTCGTTGTGTAAATTGCCTTTAAACAGCCTCTGCAATGGGAGAAAGGGACATTTTATCCTGTTTGTTTTTTGCAGATTTATAATCACTGGGTAAGGTCAAAGTAATTTTTGTTCCTTTACGCTCGTTCTTTTTGGCGAAAAGTTGACCTAACAAATCCTTACACCCTTTTTTAACGAGGATAAGCCCCAATCCAGCACCGCGATTTTTATCCCCAATATTAGCTATATTATAAATAGAAGCTTCATCTTGAAATGCCGTATTGTTTAAATCTTTAATGCGTGCGCTATCAAGCCCAACCCCCGTATCCTGTACATTAAATTGAATCGCTTGCGTATCACCCAGGGTGGCACCAAGAATATCCAATGTAATTTGCCCATCACTGGTTGCTTGCGCTGCATTTTTAATGAGGTTTTTTAAGACACCCATGAGCCTTTTGGGATCAGACATCATGAGTAAACTTGCATCAGGGCAGTGGACTTTGAGTTTGTTTTTATTTTTCAATATGTCTAATTCAAGGGTTGGCAACATGCGCTGTACTTCTTCGCGGACATTAAATGACTCAATTCGAAGGGTGTCGTCAGCTTCAGCTTCGGTGAGATCAATGACAGAATCGACCATGGAAATTAACCCCTGCCCCATATTGGAAATACTATCAATGTCCGCACGTAATTGTTCAATATCAATTTTATCAGTGGGTCCCTTCATTCCATTGGAAATATTTTCCGTCGCCCCCATCATTTTATTCAAAGGACTCTTAATATCGTGGCCCATTTTTGCTAAAATATTAGCCTTTGCTTTACTGGATTGCGTTGAATTTTGAATGGTTTCTTTGAGATGATTTTGAAGGCGACGAATATTTTGTGCATTTTCTTTAAAATCTCCCAGCAGTCTCGCTATATCTCCAAACTCATTATTTGGGTGCACTTCAGTTTCATTTCCATAAAATTGCCCCTTATTCAAAGATGCCATTTTTTCTTTGATATCACGCAGAGGTTTTGAAATTAAACGTCCCATAAAAAGGTGCGCAAATATCACAAGCCCCATGATAATTGTTGCCACTAAAATAAGAAAAAAAAATGTATTTGCCCCCAAACTTTGAGATTCAATACGTTTTGCTTCCTTGAGATCTTTTTGATATGTTTCGGCAATAACCCTACTTTTTTCAAGTTGATTCACAGCATTCAAAAGACGATCACGTTGTTCTTTTTGTTGTGAAATGACCCAATTCAGGCGCTCTTGATCACGGGGATCTTTTTGCGAGAGGACAAGGTGCTTATTGGAAAGGGTTTTAAGAAGACGGGTTTGGTTCTGAACTTCAAGAAAATCAGTCGCCAACTGCCCATATTGAGGGTTTAGGGTTGAATTAGAAGACCTAATACCTTGTTTCAGACGTGAAATATAAGGGGCAGGATTAATGAAATCTTTAGTTTTTAAATAGTATTTTAGAGCCGTTACGGTTTCTCCCATTTTATCATAAACTGCATTTTTTCGAATAAGTATTTGGGACTCTTTATCGAGCTTTTCAATTTTTTTGAAGGCTGACTGACTAATAAATAAAATGAAGATTAAACCAATAAAGGGCACTATAGCTAGAGATAGAACCTTAAGTAAAATGGTGTTTTTTGTTTTCTGAGATGAGGAGTCCAGACTGTTTTCTTTGTTTTTTGATGGGGATAAGGACAATGGACTCTCCGACTATAATGCTTTCTTTAAAAGTTTCTCTCGAAAAAGTAAAAAAAACGTTAATTTCACTTGGTGTTTCCCCTCTTTTTCTCTTCTAATTTGATACAAGTTTCAAGATCAATCAATGCCTTATGCAATCGTTCTTGGGGAGTTATATTTAAGTCTTTAGTATTGTGATCAACTTTTCTTTTTTTCACTTTCACCATGGTTGTTTTATTTTGTGGCGTAAAGGGCATTTGAAAAATTTTGATATCCTGAATAGCCTTGTATCCAAAATAAGTGTTAACTTTTTCAACCACTAAATCTTTACTATGGGTAATCAAGAGGGCGTGGCTTGGGTTTACCTTAAGGTGTAAAACACCATTATTACGCTTCTTGTATTGAAATTGAACTTTAAGGGGCATGCACCAGGAAGCAAATTCTCCCCCCACTATTTTGTCCCATTCCAGTAAAATTTTTCCATTTACCAACCCACGTTTTCTTGCGGCAGGAGCAATCAAGCGATTGACAATATTTTTAATGGGTTTCATATGAATATAAGATTCTTTAAAGAAAACATACAATTAGCATGGCATGTCACCTATGAAAATTCAATCATCAAAAGTAAGGACCATCCATGGGAGTCTTTTATCATGGTATAATGAAAATGCTAGGGATTTTCCCTGGCGTTATGGACATAATGATACAGGAAATCCCTATCACACCTGGCTCAGCGAAATTATGCTTCAACAAACAACCGTTATAACCGTCAAAAGTTACTTTCTAGATTTTATCAAAAAGTGGCCTAATATTACGGATCTGGCTCAAGCATCAGAAGATAATATCCTCACAGCTTGGCAAGGCCTTGGCTATTATTCAAGGGCACGAAATCTTCTTAAATGTGCCAAAATCATTGTTCTCGATCATAGTGGAACCTTCCCACAGAATGAAAAAATTCTATTAACCCTTCCTGGCATTGGCCCCTATTCAGCAGCAGCCATTGCAAGTATTGCCTTTCAAAAAAAAACCGTCCCCGTGGATGGTAATGTTATTCGGGTCATGTCTCGTTTACATAATTTTGAAACACCTTTACCTGCTTTAAAAGCGATCATTGAAAATAAAGTGAGAGCCTATGCCTATTCAGAACGACCTGGGGATTTTGCTCAAGGCCTCATGGATTTAGGATCAGTGATTTGCAAGCCTAAAAATCCCCTTTGTCATAGCTGCCCTCTTCAAGAATCATGCGATGCTTACAAAAAAGGCACACAAGATGAACTGCCTCACCGTTTGTCAAAACCTAAAAAGC
The DNA here is from genome assembly GCA_024280495.1 of Alphaproteobacteria bacterium. Lineage (GTDB taxonomy): Bacteria > Pseudomonadota > Alphaproteobacteria > Caedimonadales > UBA9215 > UBA9215. The sequence continues at coordinate 10,585 of JAJRPZ010000041.1, read as the reverse complement.
CCCTGCGGTTCGGTAAGGCCTTTCTTGTATTAGATGATCAAAACCGTATTCTTCTTCAAAAGCGCCCAAACAAAGGCCTCCTTGCAAGCATGATGGAAGTGCCCTCAACTTCTTGGGATACTGATCCTAAGGGGGCTCTTAAAAACTTTGAACAATACTCTGATATAACTCAGGTGACGGACATAGAGCAGCGTATTAAACACACTTTTACCCATTTCCATTTATATCTTGATATTTATACGCTGGGGCACAAAAATTTTAAATATAATAATAAAAATGTATCTTGGGTTGCTCAAAAAGACCTTGAAAATTTCCCATTACCAACCCTAATGAAAAAAATACTCAAACATGCTTGGTGTAGCTAGTTTTTTTGCACTTTATAAGGAGAGGTTTCTTAAATATTGGCGTTTACGTTCATATGATGAGGGGATTTTTAAAAGTTCACGATATTTTGAAATAGTGCGTCTTGCTACGTCAAAGTTATAATCACTGAGTTTTAAGACAATGGCACCATCAGAAAGTGGTTTTTTGGGATTTTCATCCTGGACAATTTTCTGAATTTGATGTTGAATTTGAAGGGCAGATTGATCCTCTCCTGTCCACGCGTTAGTGATGGATGCACTAAAAAAATAACGCAATTCAAAAACACCCCGTGGACTAGCCAAGTATTTGTTTTGCGTGATACGACTGACTGTACTTTCATGAACTGAAATGACATCTGCAACTTGTTTAAGAGTCATGGGCTTTAAAGCCGTTATTCCTTTTTCAAAAAAAGCGTCTTGTTGACGAACAATTTCCTCAACAACCTTTAAAATATTTTGTGCACGCTGATCAAGGGCGCGCACCAACCAATTTGCTTCTCCCATACGTTCTTGATAATATTTCCGTAAATCCTTATCTTTTTTTAAGTTAAGATTTGCTCGAATTTTATAATCTTGGGATACGAGAACCCGAGGCAGAGTTTCGTTATTTAAACGAATAGTCCAAGATCCATCCTCTTTTGACTTGTTCATAAAGACATCAGGAACCATGGATTGAAGGGACTCATGGTTGAATTTCAAACCTGGTTTGGGATCTAGGCGTTTAAATTTCTCAATGATTTTTTTTAACTCCGCTGGAGTACAGCCTGTTTTTGCTAACAGCTCTTGGACTTTTGCTTCGGCGAATAAGTCAATATATTCTAAAACGGCTTTTGTTTTTTTATCTAACTGGCCTAAATCTTTTAGTTGCAGGGTCATGCACTCCTTAAGAGACCCCGCAAAGACACCCGCAGGATCACATTGTTTGAGGCGTACAAGAATGGTCTCAACGGTAACAACAGAAGTCCCTAAAGTTTCTGCAACTTCGTCAATAGAAGTTGAAAAATATCCTGTTTCATCCAGATGATCCACCAGGATTTGAGCAATTAAACGCTCCTTTTCTTGAGGGATATCCGTATTAATTTGGGATAATAAATGGTCTCTCAGCGTAAAACGATCGCTGGCAATATGATCAAAAGAGCCCGTAAGTCCTTGATGGCTACTTTGCGAAGATCCATGGGAATTTGATGTTAAACGTTTGTCGCTGCTCCACACATTATCATAGTTATCCGAGTCCATTTCCTGGTATAAATATTCTTTTTCTCTTTCTTCTTGAGTGGGAGGGTCTTGAATGGAGTCTTTTGTTTCAGTGGTATCGTTGCTTTGACTTTTTGAAAGAATGTCATCTTCTCCCTCAAGAAAAGGATTATCTGTAATTTGCTGAGTTACATGGGTTTGGAGATCAAGGTTCGAAAGTTCAAGAATCCCAATGGCTTGGCACAATTGAGGGGTAAACGCGACGGTTTGCGTTTGTTTTTGACTCTGTTTTTGGATAAGATTCGGCGCAGAAGACATAACTCTCCCCCTGTTTTTTTTAATACCCTGAAAGTATATTTTTTCATTAATCTATTTTATTTTATCCTGTTTTATAAAAAGGGAAAAGGAAAATGAAGTTATAGTTGATTAGTTTTTTGTTTACACAAGGCGTAAGGAAGGACGGCTATACTTAAGCCAAGGAGCGCAACAACAAAGTGTAAACTAATGATTAGCTTATTGCATCAATAGATCTGCAATGGCTTTGTAAGCTTTATCTAGGTCAGCGGCATTAGGGCCACCTGCTTGAGCCATATCAGGGCGTCCACCGCCACCTTTACCACCGATTTTTTCAGAGCCCTTACGAACCAAATCAACGGCGCTAAAATGAGTCGAGAGATCTGAAGTAACGCCAACAACCAAGGATCCTTTGCCGCCAAAATCACTCCCCAAAACAATAATACCAGACTTTAATTGCTTTTTAAGGGCATCAACGGCAGGTTTCAGTTCTTGAGGAGGGCTGTTTTTCAGGGTTTTTGCTAAATAAGGGAGGTCACCCAAGGTCTTTGTTGTCAGAATTTGAAAATCTGGCTTTCCTGATTTATTGTTTGCACCAATGATAGCTTGCTCTTTTAATTTTTTAATTTCTTTTTCAAGAAGTTTTTTATCAGCAATAATACTTGAAATTTTTTCATTTATTTTCAAGGGTTGTGTTTTTAAAAGGGTGGATAGATCCTTTATAGTGCATTCAAAAGAGCGAGCGTGCTCTTCGGCACGAAGACCCGTTAAGGCTTCAATGCGTCGTACGCCAGCTGAAATCCCAGTTTCAGAAATAATTTTAAAGTAGCCGATATCACCAGTGCGATTCACATGGGTACCACCACAAAATTCAATGGAATAAGGAGATGTTTCTGAAGTTGGTGAACTGCCTATAGAAATCACCCGTACTTCATCGCCATATTTTTCGCCAAAAAGAGCAACCGCACCTGTTTTAAGGGCTTCATCGGGAATCATAATTTTCGTTATTGTTTTTTGATTTTGACGAATAATACCGTTGACTTCATCTTCAATGGTTTGAAGTTGTTGAGTTGTCACCGCTTGGTTGAAGCTGAAATCAAAGCGCAGACGTTGGGCATTTACAAGAGACCCTTTTTGAGCTACTTGATTGCCAAGGTTTTTGCGAAGAGCCCCATGTAAAAGGTGTGTAGCAGAATGATTAGCTTTTGTGAAGCGACGTTTGTCATCATCAACCAAAGCGTCTACGGGCATTCCAAGGGATAGAGGTTCAGAATCCTCTGAAATTTCCACAAGGTGCGCAAAAAATTTACCCACTTTTTTAGAACAATCGGTCACATAACCAATAAAATGATCATTGGCAAGCCTACCGACATCAGCTGCTTGACCACCAGATTCTGCATAGAAAGGTGTTTGATCTAAAATAATCCACGCTTTGCCGCTGGAAACCGTATTGCGGCACTCTCCATCTTGCACAAGACCAATGACAGTTGATGAAGAACTTGTGTTTTCATATCCGACAAAAACTGTTTCTGGTAGTTTTTGAGCTAGATCAAACCAAACAGCTTCATCTTTTATATCACCAGATCCGCTCCAAGATTTTCGTGCTTCCGCCTTTTGGAGGGCCATGGCCTTGTTAAAAGCATCCCTATCTACTGAACGATTTTGAGACCTGAGAATATCTTCCGTTAAATCAAGGGGAAAGCCATAGGTATCATAAAGCTTAAAAGCCATATCACCATGAAGGGGTTCTCCTGGAAGGAGCGGTTCGAGAGCTTCGTCCAATAGTTTAAGTCCACGTCCCAAGGTTTTTCGAAAACGGTCTTCTTCAAGTTTAAGTGTTTCAGTCATAAGGTCTTGAGCACGAATCAACTCAGAATAAGCCCCCCCCATTTCATCCACAAGGCTTTGAACCAATTGATACATTAAAGGTTCGGTCGTTCCTAAAATATAAGCATGGCGCATGGCGCGGCGCATAATACGGCGTAAAACATAGCCTCGTCCCTCATTGGAGGGCAGCACGCCATCGGCCACAAGAAAACAGCTGGAACGCAAATGATCAGCAATAATTCGATGGGAGGTAATATATTCTACTTGAAATGCCCCTGTGACTTCAATAGATTTTTGAATAATTTTTTTAAATTGATCGGTTTCAAAGTTATTATGGGTTCCCTGCATCACTGCTGCAAGGCGTTCAAGACCAGCACCCGTATCAATGGAAGGTGATGGAAGATCAACACGTGTGCCATCGGCGTTCTGGTTATATTGCATGAAAACAAGGTTCCAGATTTCAACATAGCGATCGCCATCTTCCAGGGGCGTTCCAGGAAGGCCCCCTTGAATATGCTCTCCATGATCATAAAAAATTTCAGAACAAGGTCCACAAGGTCCCGTGTTTCCCATGGACCAGAAATTATCATTTGTTGAAATACGAATAATCTTTTCATGGGAAAACCCAGTCACTTTTTCCCAGATGTGAGCGGCTTCATTATCTGTGTGGTACACGGTGACATAAAGACGCTCGGGATCAATTTTGAGCTCCATTGTTAGAAAATCCCAGGCCATTTTAATGGCATGTTCTTTAAAATAATTTCCAAAAGAAAAATTTCCCAACATTTCAAAAAAAGTATGATGCCGTGCCGTATAGCCTACATTTTCAAGGTCATTATGTTTACCGCCAGCTCGCACACATTTTTGGGAAGAGGTTGCCATGGTGTAAGGGCGTTTTTCTAAGCCCATAAAAACATCTTTAAAAGGAACCATGCCAGCATTGACAAACATCAAAGTTGGATCATCACTGAGCAAAAGGGGAGCTGATTTTACAACGGTATGTCCCTCTTTTCTGAAAAAATTGATGAAAGCCTCACGAATTTCATTGGTGGTCCACGGGATATTTTTTTGGGAAGGCATTGGCATATGAAACATGTATCTTTTAGAGTTTAAAATCTAATCATACTATATCGCGTCACCTTTGATGTGACTACCTCTATAGTTAATCATTTTTACGGTTACACTTTGTTGCTGCACTCCTTGACTATAAAAAAATTGCCGAATGAGCTGGTTCAAAAGGTTCAAACCCGATAGAATAGTAGATATCAACAGTAATTTTTAGGTAAGGAAATTTTCCAAGTGATTTATTCGGAACCTTTACAGTATTTTGTTGAAGTCATTAGATGTGGCTCTTTTTCAAGAGCTGCCAAGAAATTAGGCCTTGCAACGTCGACGGTCACTAAATCTTTAACTGCCCTTGAACATGATTTAAATAAGGTTTTGATGAAACGCCTTAAAAGCGGTGTTGAACTCACCGATGTGGGGCGTGAACTTTATGAATCCATTGTGGATTCTTATATGATCATTGAAAATGCAGTGAGTCGTGTAAAACATAACAAAGAATCTATTAAAAAGTCTATTAAGATTATTACAACAACTGGAATGACAAGCTTATGGTTGATGCCACGCTTGAGAGGTTTTATTGAAAAATATCCTGATGTTAATATCCTCATTGAGACCACTAATAAGAGTATCGCGCTTTCTAAGACTGATGCAGACGTGGCATTGCTGCCAACAATAGATGATCCTGGTCTTGTTGTTAAGAAAAAGATTTATAGTTTTGAAATGCGTTTATTAGCAAGCCCAAAATATTTGGAGAAATATGGTGTTCCCAAATCCTTTGAGGATTTAAAAGATCATAAGCTTATAGGATTCTATTTGACCAAAAATAATTTTAATGGCAATGTAGATTGGCATTTAAAATCAGGGGGACAAATTTTAGAGCCAAGTTTGGTTGTCAATTCAGCAATGTGTGTCTTTTATGCAACGGTTTTGGGATATGGCATCTCAGTAACTGGTGCAGATTTTTCTTTTGACGCTGGCTTAGTAACTATATTGCCAGATCTCCCTCCTCCGTCTGTAGATGTTTTTTTCTTTGCATCTAAAAAAAATGCTGGTGCAAAGATGATAAATGATTTATTTTATGCCTTATCAGAAATTTTTCTGACAAAAACAAAAATAACCCTGTAAGTTTACAAATAATTGGAGACAAAAAAATGAAAAAAAATTCTCTTTCTAATATTTTTTCAAATAAAAACAATCTATCTACAACAGTAGTGTAGTAATGTTTTCTTATTCAAATGCGCGGCCCTGCGGGGATCGCGCTTTTTTTTTGGTAGAAGAAAATCAGAACTGCTTATTTGATGGTTTATCTCATATTCTCGAAGCAGCATCAGAACTGCTGTCGGTTGTCGAGCAAGAGCATTTTATAGATAGCCTTCAAAAACTTAAAAAAGACCCTGAAACACTTTTTTTATTTTCCCTTTTAAACGATGAGCTTATCAAGGCCATTGAAGACGAAAATTACCAAAAAGTAAAAAATCTATTTTGTCAGTTTTCAGTACCTGATAACATCGCACTTTTCGAAGTTTTCTCCTTTAACCATGGAGTGATTCCAAAAAGTCTTGAAAATTCTTGTAAAAACGTTCTTGTTTCTGAATTTCCAGAGAAATCAACGGTTCAATCGTCAACACCAGAAGCCTTTGATCGTGCGAAATCTTATGTACAGAAAGCATTCGAAGACATCAAAAAGATTTCCCCAGTTTATTATAAGGAATGTGAGGCTCTCGTTTCAGCAGTTTTGATTCTTAATTCAAAACGTTTCATCGCGGGTTCAAGTTTTTCTTTGTTAGGGCTCGTAACCCTTGCCGATAAACATGATATTCCCATGACCATGGATTACCTTATCCATGAAACGGCACATCAGTATCTTTACAATCTGATGGCAAATGATGAAATTATTTCTGGTGATGGACTTTTTTCAAGTCCTCTTCGTAAAGACCCTAGGCCAATATCAGGCATTTATCATGCGGTTTTTGTTTTGGCGCGCTTGATTGATTTTTTCAAAAAAGCAGCTCATTATCCACATAATGCACAAACCCATTTAACTTCTGAATTTACTGAGGGGCAAATAGAAAATTATACAAGACGGTATTATGATGGTCTTGCCATTGTGGAAAAACATGGTCAGATGACAGACCTTGGTCGCGCGTTATTAGAATCAACAAAAGAATTAGTGGGTGACGAAAGTTAATATAGTCATTCACGGCTTTGTTTCTAATCAACTATAATCTCTTGAAAGTGATTTCCACTGGACTTATTAGGTAATAATGCTCTTAATAGTAAAAAATATTTAACGCTTTCTAATATGCATCAAACCAAACAATTTGAAAAAAAATCAGATACAAAGCTGCGACTGGTAAAAGACCTATTTTGGTTGACGATTTTAACGTCTTTATTCTTTGGTTTTTTTCTTGGGACGCGCCCTCTCTCCGTACCAGACGAAGGGCGTTATACAGAGCTCCCGCGGCAAATGATTGTGACTGACGACTATGTTACACCACGCTTAAATGGTGTGAAATACTTTGAAAAACCTCCTCTCGTTATGTGGCTCACAACAACTTCTATTAAGGCCTTTGGCATTAATGAATGGGCCTTGCGATTTTGGCCTGCTTTTTTTGCCCTTCTTGGTAGCCTTGCAACGTTTTTATATGCTAGGCGTTTTTATGGTCGAAATGTGGGTATTGCAAGCTCTGTCGTTCTATCTTCCACCTTTCTTTATTACGCCCATAGCCGCATTTTGATTCTGGATATGCCCGTCAGTGCCCTTATTGCATGTTCATTATTTTCTTTCCATGGGGCTGTTTTTGAAGCTCAAAAAGTTAAAAAATACATTCTTTTGATGGGTTTTTTTATTTTCGCAGCTGGTGCTTTGTTAACCAAGGGGCTCATAGGAATTGCACTTCCTGGTACAATTATTTTAATTTGGGCGATCACCCATAAGAAATGGGCGGCGCTCAAGCTTGCTTTTAATCCCGTGGGAATTGTTCTTTTTTTCGCTCTGACTCTACCGTGGCATGTTTTAGCACACTTGCGTAATCCAGAATTTTTCGATTTTTATATCATCCATGAACAAATTTTAAGGTTCCTCACCACAGCTCACAGTCGCGTTCAACCTTTTTGGATGTTTATTCCCGTTGTGATTTTTGGCTTTTTTCCCTGGATTTCTTACTTTTATAGAGGATGCAGCCAAGCTTTTAAACTTATTAGATCTGGCATTGATCGCCACCATACGCTTTCCTTCCTTTTGATTTGGAGCGCCTTCATTTTTATATTTTTTTCAGCCTCAAATTCAAAACTCATTCCCTATATAGTCCCCATTTTTCCAGCCCTTTCTATTCTTATTGGTCGCAGTGTTACGAAAACCTGGGAGGAAAATTGTGTTAATAACAACGTTTGGCCCATAAGACTCTTTCAGCTATTTTCTCTTCTTTTTGCCATTGCGCTCCCAACGGCCCTTTATATTAGGGGACAACACCTCAATATGAATATTATGCCCTATGCAGCACTAACAACCATTGCTCTTGTTTCTGGTATCATTCTTTCCTTTATTTTTCAGAAAAAAGGAAATATGCGGGCCGTCTTGGTCATAATTTTTTGTACGGCTACGGGCATGTTTTTGCCCCTTAATAAAGCATGGGTTCATATTGAGGGAAGGTCTATTTTCCCCCTTACGCAAAAATTAAATAAAATTCTCGAGGCCCAAGATGACATTATTTCATGGCATACCTATTATCAAGATCTCCCCCCCTATACGGGACGCCGTATCACAGTTGTTGAAGGATTTAATGAATTGCACTTTGGCACCACAGTAGAAGATGTTTCAGAATGGATGATCACAGATGCTCAATTTGAAAAACGCCTTAAAAGCAAAAAAATCTATTATTTAATCTTGCGAAAATGGTCCCTTGAAGATCTTTACAAACATTACCCTTCCTTGAACGGTTTGCATCTTTTTGCTCAATCTGATAAAGATATTATATTAACGAACAAGGTCTTTGATTTTTGACCCATGGACGTCACGACTTTATCAAAAAGGTTGAAATATGATTTCTGGTTTCTTTTCCATGGCGCCAATTTCCCTGGCGTTGATTTTATTTGCCGTGAGTCTGAATACGGCTGCGCAAATCCTCATAAAAAAAGGAATGCTCACCATTGGGCACTTTGACTTTACCTTTGGAAATGTCGTACCTATTTTCTTTAAAATCATTCAAAATTCCTTCCTTCTTGGTGGCATTTCTCTTTATGTTTTTTCCTTGGGAGCTTGGCTCTTAACTCTCTCCAGGGTTGATGTCAGCGTTGCCTACCCCATGACATCTCTTGGGTATATATTCACAGCTTTTATGGGGTATTGTTATCTACAAGAAACCCTAAGCCCAACACGTATTATAGGTATAATTATTATTATGATTGGAGTTATCCTTGTCACACGAAGCACCTGAAACCCCCATTTCCGCAAATATTAATTTCGTCACACCTGAAATTGGCCCTGACGATTTTTTACCGTTCACAACACCTTGCTTGGATCAAGATGTCTTGGATAGTGCCATGGCCTGTTTGAAATCTGGGTGGATTGCAACGGGCCCTCGTGTGCAGCAATTTGAATCTGACCTCAAAAATTACACGGGTGCGCCTCATGTGATTGCAGTGAATTCAGCAACATCAGGCTTGCACCTTGCTCTTTTGTCCTGTGATATTGGAGAGGGAGACGAGGTTATCACGACACCTTTGACTTTTGTCTCAACGGTCAACAGTATTGTTCATGCAGGGGCCACACCAGTTTTTGTGGACCTTGAAGAGACTACTTATAATATGAACATTTCGAAAATCGAAAAAGCCATCACCCCAAAGACCAAGGCCATTATGCCCGTTCATATGACAGGACTCAGCGTTGACCTTGATCCTTTATATGAGTTAGCCAAAAAATATAATTTACGCATTATCGAAGATGCAGCACATGCCATTGGTACCAGCTATAAAAATAAAAAAATTGGTAGTTTTGGCGATATTCAAATTTATAGTTTTCACCCATGCAAAAATATGACCACGGCTGAAGGTGGGGCCTTGGCCGTTCATGACGAAGAAACAGCGAAAAAAATGCGCGTTATGCGTTTTCACGGCATTGATAAAGATGCTTGGGATCGCTATGGCAAAAAAGGCAACCAAGCGCTTAATGTGATCGCCCCTGGCTATAAATATAACATGTCAGATTTACAGGCTTCCATTGGCATTCCTCAACTAAAAAAACTAGATAATTACAACGCTAAACGCCAAGAGCTTGCCGCTCGCTATCATGAGGCATTTAAAGGATGGTCTGAATTTGAACGTCCAGGTAACGCCCCTTATGATAATGAAAATCCTTTTCATATTTATGCCATCCTGGTGAATGAAGGTGCTTCTGGTCTTAATCGAGATACTCTCATGCAAGCCTTAAAAGAAGAAAATATCGGAACTGGATTACACTTTCCTGCCATTCATCTTTTTCCTTACTATAAGAGTACCTATGGCTTTAAGCGCGGTGATTTTCCAAGGGCAGAAACGGTTTCCGATGGTATTATGAGCTTGCCTTTGTTCCCTCATATGACTTATGAACAACAAGATCGGGTTATTTTCGCCCTTAAAAAAATATTTAAAAAGGATAAATAATGTCATCAAAATCTGATATTTATCTCTCCGTCGTTATCCCTGTATATAATGAACAGGAATGCCTTGAAACCATGTACAAACGCTTAACAGCCGTCTTGGATAAGATGGACAAACCTTCTGAAATTATTTTTACCAATGATGGCAGTAAGGATAAGAGCACAGAAATCCTCGCAGATTTTCATAAGCGTCGTCCCCACCAGATT
>JAJRPZ010000040.1 GCA_024280495.1 Alphaproteobacteria bacterium | reverse complement strand
CCTTTGTCTTAAGACACACAATGGGTTGATAGTAAATTTCCATTTCTCCTTTGACCAAAGCATCCCCTAGGGATTCGAGTAATTGCTTTTTACGCGGGGGCAATTCCTTCATGGTTTGTTCAAAAAAGATTGCTTGATTGCGTCCACGGTCTTTTGCTTCATAAAGGGCAACATCAGCATCTTGCAAAATTTGATCGGCGTTCAAATGATTAGAGTTAGCGAGAACAACGCCTGTGCTAAGTCCCAGTTTAACCTCATGCCCCGCAACTTCGATGGGTTTATTTAACTCCTCATAAATACGAGCAAGATATTTCTTTGCAGAATTTTCAGTGGTTGTATTTTCCAACAAAACAACGTATTCATCTCCTCCTATACGAGCAACTGTGTCAAGATCCCGAGAAGATTTAACTAAAAGGGTCGCTATGCTTTTTAGTATTTTGTCCCCTGCGCCATGGCCATAAGTATCATTAATGTCTTTAAATTTATCTAGATCTATGAACATTAACGTAAAAAGAGAATCAGGATCACGTTTAAAACGCAATAGGGCTTGTTGAAGACGCTCCATTAAAAGTGATCGATTTGGCAGCCCGGTCAGCGTATCATGCAAAGCACTATAAGCAAGTTCTTGTTGACTTTCTTTGAGTTCACTAATATCCGCATGAGCCCCAATCAAACGAACGGCCTGACCTGTTTCATCTCTCAAAGACTTTCCTTGAGTATGTACCCAAATATCATAACCTTTCTTATGAACCATACGGTAAGTACAATCGATCTGATCCGTTTTACCCATAATATGGTTATCAATGGCGCCCGTTAAAATATAAAGATCCTCTTCTTTAACGCGGCTGGTCCAAAAAATAGCGGTATTAGGTACTTCTCCCATTTGATAACCAAGAATTTCGCACCATTTTCTGGAATAAAACACTTCCGATGTTTTAATGTCCCAGTCCCAAATACCTTCATTTGTTGCTTCAATAACCAAACGATGGCGTACATCTTTATCTAAAAGCTCTTGAGTTGCCTTTCTAATTTTATATTCAAGATTTTTCTTATCGAATTCAAGGATTTTATTTGCTGCACGTAAACTCAAAGCATTATTCACGCGGGCAAGAAATTCTGCTCGTTGAAATGGCTTGAAAACATAGTCAGTAAAGCCCGCATCAAAGGCCTCAGGAATATTGCCCCTGGTATTATCGGACGTGACCAACATCATAGGAACAGACACATACTTATCAAGACGTTTTAGTTTTCGGACAAGGTCAATACCTGACATTTCTGGCATACGATAATCAATGATCACCAAGTCGCATTCATTATCATGAGCCCAGTCATAGGCCTCCAATGGATTTTGAAAAGAAGTAATCTCACTGGACAATACAGAACTTATATGACGCACCATGAAATCAATGGACATAGGGTCATCATCAACGATCAGTACGCGTTGCAACTCTTTTTGCACAATTATCCTCTCAAAAAATATAATTATTGTAGTATAATGATAAAACTTTCTTAATAATTTATTAAAGGTTTAATTAATTATGGCGCAACTCCCTGAAAATAGAATTTATTTTATTGATTATCTGCGAGGATTCATGGTGATGTTAGTGGTTTTTCAACATTCTATGCAGGCCTATTCACCTTTTTTTCAAAAACAATGGTATGTAAAAGATACCCTCAGTGCCTCTATTTTTGATTTTTGGTACCTACATAATGACATTATAATGATGCCTTTTCTTTTTTTTCTAGCAGGTATGTTTGTTTTTCCATCCCTTGATAGACGTGGCACCCTAAGCTTTACAAAGGAAAAACTTATGCGCCTTTTTGTGCCGTTCGCTTTGGGTGTTTTTCTCCTCGTACCACCGCAACTCTATATGAAATACCTCATTAAAACAGCCTACCCAGAAAATTATTGGCATTATGTTTCCGATACATTTTTTTGGAAAGAAGCAAGTTCTTCAGGCTTCTGGTTTTTGGCAGCCCTTGCAATGCTCACAATTTTATTGATCCTAGTACGTAAATTTGCTCCTTTTATAATAAAGGGTTTTGACAATTTCGCACGCTGGATTATTAAAAATCCTATTGGTGGTTTTCTTAGTATTTCTGCCATTGCCAGTATCATCATTGGCATTAGTGAAATCAGATGGGGACCCTGGTTTTGGTTTGTTTTTAGAGATTTCGGGGATTTGGGCCAACTTATCGCCTTTAGAAAAGGCCGTTTTATTATGAAAATTTTTTTCTTTTTCCTTGGGGCTGGAGTCGCGGGGGCTGGTATTTTGCAGTCCAAAGAAACCCTGACTAAAATTGGCCATTCCTGGAAAACATGGCTGATACTGTCTCTATTTTCCGTTGGCGCTTATCTTTATTATGCGGGTACAAATTTTTATACTGGAGCCTATAATATCGAAATTTTGCGACACTTTCACTTTGGGGGATCTTGGGCAGATTCTTGGCCTTTTATTAATGAATACGCGCCTCCTATTCTAATTCGCACGACATTATTGGCCGTTTCCATGGTAAGCCTCACGGCCTTTTATTTTTCAGCCTTTCAACGATTTTTAGACCACCCCAATAAAATCTGGCAGAGCTTGGGGGTTTGTTCCTTTGGAATTTATATTTTTCACGAACCCATAACCACACTTGTACAATATTATTTTTATCAATCTCAACTAAATATCTTCTTAAAATTTACCATAGTCAGTATTGCAGCAACCACTATTTCCTGGGGTCTCACCCATTTTCTACGTACAAAACCAGGGTTTAAAAAAGTTTTATAGTTGCTTGCTTAAAGAACTGACTCACACTACCTTGTTCACATAAAAAGAATAAAAAACAGGATAAAGAATGAAGAACTGTTATAGAGACCTTCCCAAGGTCCATCGTATGTCCGCCATCGACCATATGCGAGGATTTATATTCCTTCTTATGGCCATGGATCACGCACTGCACGCTTATGCTGCAAACTGGGGCAAGTATGCTTTTTTCAGGGATTATGACAGATCTTATACCTTTGATGCTCTGTATCTTTTTAACCAAGCAGCCATTATGCCAGTGCTCTTTTTTACTTTTGGAGCTTATGTTTTGCCAAAATTATCAACCTATGGCGTGAAAATGTTCTGGAAAGACAGATTTGTCAAATTTATCATTCCTTTTATGGTTGGCGTTCCTCTCATAGTGCCCCTATTGAGCTTTCCCCGTTTTCATGAATTTACCGATCAAAATATATCTTATATGGATTATTGGATGGGCGTCTTTTTCACGGATAAACTTCAGGCTGGCCCTTACTGGGTGATGTATGCCCTTGTCCTCTATACTCTTATACTTCTTACCATTAACAAATTAATGCCGAGTTTTATTGGGAAATGTGGGAACAGACTACGCCAAGGATTCAAACGTCCCGTCCCTGCCCTTAGTGCCTTTTTTGTCTTATCAGCTTTTATTTATGGACTCAGCGATCTTCGTTATGGCGCTCCTTGGTGGGTCGGTTTTCGCGATATTTTACCAGAATATATGTATGGGCAACTGTTTTCTCTACAGGGTTCTAAATTCATGATGAATTTCGTTTACTTTATAATGGGCGCTGCTTTCATGAAATCACAGGTTTGGAAATCAAAAGAACCCTGGAAAGATTTTTTAGATAAGAGATATTTTTGGTTTGTTGCCATGGTCACCTTTGGCGTTCTATACACACTTTATGCCCATGCTTATTTCCATGATGGCGCCTATGATTATACTATTTATAAAATCCTTCGAATCGGTCATGGTAGCGCAGATTCATGGATCGAAGCCCTTAACCTCGTAACTGAAAAAGCCCCACGGGTTCTTATGCGTACTACTTTGATGGCAGCTCTTGCCTTAATGCAATTTCTAACCCTATTGTCCTTTTTTGGGAAAAATGCTGGAAACTCATCTGGAAAATTTTATGCCATATGGGCCAGTGCAACAGCGTGTTGCTGGGGCATCTTTATCATTCATGATCCCATCATTATTTGGATGCAATTCACTTTCGTGAACTACCATATTCCCATTATTTTCAAGATTCTAATAGTTTCCATTGGTGGTATTGGTGTTTCTTGGATTATGACCCATTTCATTCTAAAAATAAAAGGATTGCGTCGAATTTTTGAATTGGACTAAAAAAAACAGAGACTTAGGAGGGATTAACGCCTTAGCTTAGGCGCGGGAGTGATTGACGACGTCTGGGATATTTTGGGAATGACCAGTCATTCCGAAAGAGTTTCTTCAATGCGCAACAACCGATTATATTTACAAATACGATCGGTTCTGGATAAAGATCCCGTTTTAATTTGTCCTGCACCCGTTGCAACGGCAAGGTCCGCAATTGACGTATCTTCTGTTTCACCACTACGATGAGAAATAACACAGGAATATCCCTGTTTTTGAGCCATTGCCATGGTTTCAAAAGTTTCAGAAAGGGTTCCAATTTGATTAAGCTTGATTAAAATACTATTAGCTAAATTTTGCACGAACCCCATTTGAAGACGCTTTGGGTTGGTGACGAAAAGATCATCCCCAACGATTTGGCATATTGCTCCTAATTCTTTTTGTAATAACGCCCACCCCTCAAAATCATCTTCTGACATACCATCTTCGATGGATATAATAGGATAACGAGTAGTAAGATCTTTATAATAAGCAACCATTTGAGATGAAGTAAAGTCAAGACCCGCGCCCGTTAAGCCATAGATACCTGTTTTTTCATCGTAAAATTCCGTTGCTGCCGCATCCAAGGCAAAAGCAAAATCTATGCCTGCTTTATATCCAATGGCAGAACCAGCCTCTATCATTAAATCCAAAACCTCTGTGGAAGATCCGAGTTTAGGAGCAAACCCCCCTTCATCCCCGACGGCCGTACTAAGTCCTTTATTAGAAAGAGTTTTTTTGAGAGATTGAAAAATTTCAGCCCCCATTTGAAGACCCTTTGAAAAAGTTTCTGCCCCAATGGGCACTATCATAAATTCTTGAATATCAATGGGAGCATCAGAGTGCGACCCTCCATTCACTAAATTCATCATAGGTCGCGGCAAGCTCATAGCTTTCATGGCACCATAAGGTCGATAAAGAGCCTCAAGATATTGATAAAAATCAAGTTTTTTTGAAACGGCCACGGCTTTTGAAACGGCCAAACTAACACCTAAAATAGAATTTGCCCCAAGGTTAGCTTTGTTTTCTGTGCCATCTAGATCAATCATAAGCTGATCAACACCTTTTTGATTTTCAGCGTCATGATCTTTAAGAACTTTTAATATAGGACCATTCACATTTCCAATGGCCGTCAAAACTCCTTTTCCACCATAGGTTTTTTTATCTCCATCACGCAATTCAACAGCTTCATACTTACCAGTGGAGGCCCCTGAAGGCACACCCGCAACGGCAAAAGAACCGTCACTTAATGTTGCCTCAACCTCAACCGTTGGATTCCCCCTTGAATCAAGAATCTGACGGGCATGAAGGAGTTGAATGGTAAGCATATGAGCCTCTTTTATAGTAATTTAAATATTAATTTTTAAAAGGTAGAATTTAATCTTTTTGCAACAAGATCAATGGCCATCAATCGGTCGATAAGATCTGGTAAATCCTTCAAAACAATCATATTAGGCCCATCACTTGG
>JAJRPZ010000039.1 GCA_024280495.1 Alphaproteobacteria bacterium | reverse complement strand
CAATCATAGAGATGTTCCTTTTTGTTTTGTTTGTTTTTTTGCACGTTGGAAAATTTCGTCGGTAATGGGGTGATCAGGGCTTTCAAGGTGCCGTGAGATATTTTTGGCATGGCGTAAGTTATCAAGGGTTACGATTTCTTTGGTATCTCCCCAATCTAGAATGCGTCTTGCTATCATCATGGTCGTTGGAAAATAGTCTTGTACGAGATCCAAATCATGGTTCACTATGAGTAATGTTTTACCTGCCTTATGCCACTTTAAAATAATTTTGATAAGGTCGTTTACGGTATAAGTGTCAATGGCAGTAAAAGGTTCATCCATCAAAATACAATCGGCATCTTGAAGGCTTAAACGGGCAAAAAGAACCCGTTGAAATTGTCCCCCAGAAAGCTCGTCCAAAGCGCGGTTCATACAATCTAGCATACCAACTTCAGCAAGGGCTATTTCAACGTTTTCTTGAAGGGCACCATCAAAACGACCAAAAAATCCCTTGTGCTGGCAATGACCAGAGGCCACAACATCCTGAACAGTTAAGGGAAAGGAACGATCTAAATTATTCTGTTGGGGGAGGTAGGCAATATTGCCACGCAAGCTTTTATCAAGGATGATCGACCCCGTGTGTAGGGGAATCATGCCGAGAATGGCTTTTAATAAAGTGCTTTTCCCTCCCCCATTTGGACCAATGATGGCAGTTAAAGAGTTGTTTCTAAAATTGCCATTGATTGAATCAAGGGCAATGTGTTGACCATAGCGCACCGCACTATTTTTCATGCATATGAGGTTTTTTTTCTGGTGTGTTTTGGGTCCCAAATCTTTGAAGCGTTCTGAGGCGTGGAACTGTTGCTTTTCAGGAAATAGGTTTTTAAAAATCACTAATAAGACCTTTTAGCATTGATGTTTCAGCATTGATATTATAGAGCCCAGTATACAACGAACCACATGATGATCAATAGGATTACCGCAATTTTCAAACGATCAAAGGCACTCCAAAGAAAAGGGGTTTTTTTCATATTTCAACTTTCCTTTGGTATGTTTAATTGTGACGTTTGAAAACGTTGCTTACCAAGGGAGTGATCAGCAAGGCAAGAACCGCAGAAACCAAAGAAAATTGGGCGACAAAAGTGAAAATATTTTCAAAACCTTGGAGTTGCGCCATAATGTCTGTTGTTTCCCCCGATGTGTTGGGGGTGCCAAAAAATTGCGCAATCCATTGGGCTAAAAATGACGCCAGTCCAAAACTAAAGAAGAACACTCCCATGAGTAGGCCCGCCTGTTTTGCTGGGGCTAATTTCGTTACCGTAGAAAGGCCTACAGGAGAAATAAATAACTCGCCAAGACTGAACCCAGCAACACCTAATAATAGCCATTTCAAAGCAACGACACCGTCTTGATGTGATTGAATACCTAAAACAAAGGCATAAAAACCAAGGGCACAAAATAAAAAACCAATGGAAAATTTGATGGGTGTGGAAATGTTTTTACCTGCTTTGGATGTTTTTTTCCAGATGCTGGATACAAAAGGACTCATGAGGATAATAAAGAGGGGATTTAAAGACTGAGACCAGGAAGCAGGTACTGTATATCCAAAAACTTGTCGATCAATGCTAGCTTCGGTAAAAAGAAGAATAGATCCTCCAATCTGTTCCCATATGGAAATAAAACAAGTCATAAAAAAGAACATCGCCAATAAAGTAAGGATACATTTTCTTTCTTCAAGGGGGGAGCGAAAAGCAATAAATAGCATGAAAGTGAGGACAGCAAGACTCGCAATAGCCATAAAACCGCCCATATATTCATGATTTTGAATAATGGTAACCACGAGGAAAACAAAAAAAGATGCACCGATGAAAATAAGTTTACTCATTGATAAGCCTAGTAAGATAGGGCGATCAAGGGCGTCTTGACAGGGGGGAAGTCCTATGTTTTCAAAAGACTTGGATCCACCATAAAAGGCAATGGCACCAAAAACCATACCAAGGGCCGCAATCCCAAAGCCATAATGCCAACCATAAATATCGGCAATGGTACCACAAACAAGAGGTGCCAAAAGGCCACCAATATTGATGCCCATGTAAAATATTGTAAACCCACTATCACGGCGATGGTCGTTTTTTTTGTAAAATAGGCCAAGGAAGCTGGAAATATTGGGTTTAAAGAAACCCGTACCAACAACCAAAAGGGCAAGGCCATAATAAAAGGAAGATTCAGCAAAAGGAAGAGCTAAGCTCAAGTGCCCCGCAATAATGAAGGCACTTCCGTACATTACGGCACGTCTATTTCCAAGGAAATTATCCGCTAAAAATCCACCCAAAATATTGGACGCATAAAGAAGAGCACCATAAGCGCCAAGAATGCCATAAGAAGCCTCAGTGCCAAAGGCGAGCTCTTTTATCATGTATAAAATCAAAAGAGCTTTCATGCCGTAGAAACTAAATCGTTCCCAAAGTTCAGCGAAAAAGAGAATATAAAGCGCTTTTGGTTGCTTTTCAGTTGTATCGAGAGGCTCTATTGTTGAGGCCATATTTCCAGTCACGGTATATTCCTTAAAATTTTATACACTATCACGGTATACGTCCTTGTCAAAAAACTCAAACGAAAAAAGTTTTTTATATCTTTTTTGCTGGATATTCTATAAAGATTTTTTTATTTGAACATATTTTTTTCAGATCTTGAATCAGGCTATCAATGTCTTCTTTCGTGAGGTCCTCAAATCTTAATACCTCATTTTTTTTTGATTCTTTTTGCTGTAGGATGATTTTTTCTTGTAATTTTTTAATTTGTAAAGCCGCGGAGAACTTTTTTTCTTTCAGGGCACTTTGGAATAAAGTCTCTAAATCCTCTAGATTGTCTTTATAAGATTCAAATT
>JAJRPZ010000038.1 GCA_024280495.1 Alphaproteobacteria bacterium | reverse complement strand
AGGAATGTCATAAATTGGTTTCTCAGGATAAAGTGCTGAACACTGTCCGCCAATTTGCTCGAGAGCATCAATGACATGACATTTCATTTTCATCATACCGCACTCAAAAATGGTAAAAAGCCCCACAGGGCCCGCCCCAATAATCACAACATCTGTTTGAATCATCCATATAACTCCTAAAAAAACTTAATGCCTTTTACGCAAAAATGGCAAGCATGCCATGGCAATAATTGCCATGACTGTACTGTAATAAAAGGAATTTTCCAATCCATATTCATCGGCAATACGACCAACAACCGTATTGGCAACAAGAATTGCCGTCCCCGCCGTAATGTAATAAACGCCAAAGGCCGTTGCCCGATTGGATTCACTGGTAATTACTGAAACCGAAGCCGTTAAAAGACTTTGATTAATTCCCATTTGCACGCCCCAAAATCCCGCACCAACAATAATCCAGGTAACAGAGTCAGCAAAACTAAAAATAGTATTGGCAAAAATAACAACGGCAAACCCAAGGGCCAGCAACCAACGATAATCAAAAACATCGAACAAGCGCCCCAAAGGATAAGCTACCAGCATGGCCATGGTATTTTGAGCAATCATTACTGCTGGTCCAATGGCCGTTATTTTCGTTACTTCTTCCCCCCGTAAGATCATAAAGGCGCCACTGTATGTTGCCATGCAAAAAATAAAGGCAACCACGAGCAAATGCCAGTATTCACGAGGTAATGTTTTAATATGACGCAAATTAAGACGTTGAACTTTTTTAGGAGAAGACTTATTTTCCACGAGGACCTGTTCATGGCGAGCAACGGTTGTGTTGTCTTTCACGAGAAAAATAATAAATAAAAGAGCAATAAACGGAGAAATAGCTGCAAACCAAAACATGTCCGTAAAGTTACCATCTCCATTTTGAAGCCATAAAAATGCTAAAATAGCACCAGCCGTCGAGCCTAACATTCCCAAGCTTTGACGCAGACCAAAGGCAGATCCCTGCATATTTTTAGGGGCAGAGTCTCCAATCAAAGCATCACGAGGAGGGGCTTGAAGGCCATTGGCAATACGATCTGTTGCCCTTGAAATAAAAACACTTGTAATAGTTGTAGCCACAGCAAAAAGAGGGCGTGCAAGACAGGTCAATCCAACGGCTATCACGAGCAATGGCTTACGCTTACGCATGGCGTCACTTATAACCCCAGAAAATATACGCGTCACCCAGGAAATAAACTCAACGACCCCCTCAAGCAAACCAATACCAAGGACACTCACCCCCAAGACTTTCGTCAAATAAAGTGGAGACAGGCTAAAAATAATGACAGTTGATACATTCATCAACAAAGTCATTAAGCCAATAGCCCAAATGCTTTTAGGCAGAGAGAAGGCTTTAAGAGGTTTCATTTATTATCTCTATATTGTAATTAAGAAGAACACGTCATAATAGTGAAAAGAAAGGTGAAAATCAAGGGAGAAGTTCATAATTACCTTCGGTAAAAAAATAGTCATCCAAAAAAAATCCCTATTCTCGGAGAAAGAGAGTGATTAATAGCGCCTGTGATTTTTTTGAAATGAGACTAATTTGAGCGGATATAGAAACCTCTGCAAAAGGGGTAATTTTCTAGAAAAAAAATTTGAAAAACAAAATAAAAAAATTCAAACTGCCTTCGACTCAGGAGTATCTTTTATTGAGTCACTTTCAGTTGATGCAGAATCTTCTTTAGAGGATTTAATTTTTGATTCCACTATGGGATTACCAAATTCATCTTCATTCTTTGGCTCACGAAGAACATACCCCCTACCCCAAACGGTTTCAATGTAGTTTTTACCCTCTAGATAATCAGATAATTTTTTACGAAGCTTACAAACAAAAACGTCGATAATTTTAAATTCAGGCTCTTCCATACCTCCATAAAGATGATTCAAAAATATTTCCTTAGAAAGGGTCGCCCCCTTGCGAATGGCTAAAAGTTCAAGAATCGCATATTCACGCCCTGTCAAACGAACGGTTTTACCATTTGCCTCAACAGTTTTCGTATTAAGATCAATTTTTAATTTTCCAACGGTAATAAGAGAATTTGAATGTCCCTGAGAACGTCTAATAATAGCACGAACCCGCGCCACGACTTCTTCTTTATTGAAAGGTTTCGTGATATAGTCATCGGCACCAAAGCCAAGCCCCTTGATTTTATCATCAATATCAGCAAGACCAGAAAGAATCAAAACAGGCGTCTCAACACGAACTGCACGCAAACGTCGTAATATTTCATAACCATCAATATCAGGAAGCATCAAGTCAAGAATAATAAGATCATATTCATAATGACGTGCGATTTCAAGACCATCTTCACCGATAGCAGTGGTATCACAAACAAAACCTTCTGACTTTAACGAAAGCTGAAGTGTTTTTGCCGTGGCCTGGTCGTCTTCAATTACAAGCACGCGCATATGATCATTCCCGTTTGTTTTTTTATTCTTATGTAATATATTATCATACGTTAATAAATATTAACAAGATACTAAGAAAATATTTTTTTAGTATCTGTAAAAATACCTACAATGCTTCTTTATCAATGGATAAACTTTTTAATTTACGGTGAAGTGCAGAACGTTCCATGCCAATGAACGCTGAAACCTTAGCAACACTTCCATCAAAACGTTCTATCTGAGCCTGAAGATAGTCTTTTTCAAAGGCTTCCCGTGCTTGTTTTAGGGGCATGGAAACAAGGGGCAATAACACTGAAGCCCCTGTGGATTTTTCAACATTGGCATTAGCAGCCTTTGTTGCCAATATATCAGATGGGAGATCAGATAAAAAAATCATAGATACTGTCTCATCATCTTCTTTCTTCATAAGTAAAACCCACTCGACCATATTGCGGAATTGACGCATATTACCTGGCCAAGGCTGTTTTTTAAAAGCCACAAGGGCATCTGGTTGAATCTCATAAGTCCTATTAATGTCATCATTTGAAAAAAAATTAGCAAAATAATTAAAGAGATCCTCAAAATCGTCACGGCGCTCCCGCAACGGTGGCACATTCAAAAAAACAACATTCAAGCGGTAATACAAATCTTCACGAAAACTTTTGTGCGCTATCAAGGCTTTTAGATCATAGGTCGTCGAGGAAATGACACGAACATCAATATCGACGTTTTCATCACCGCCAATACGTTTAAATTTCTGAGCGTGAAGAGCCTTAACCATCAACCCTTGGGTTTCAAGGGGCATTTCATCCACTGAATGTAATAAAAGGGTCCCTTTATGGGCTTGTTCAAAAACACCTGCCTTAAAAATATCACCAGATTCATGGCCAAACAACTGTGTATTCAACTCATCAGGTGATAGGCCAGAGCAATTTAAAACAACAAAAGGTGCCTCATGACGCAAGGATTTTTTATGAATGAGGCGTGCCAAAACTTCCTTACCAACGCCCTGCTCTCCCTTTAAAAGAACCCTACTATTTGCTGGGGCAATTTTTTCAATGATATCTCGCAAGGCTTGGGCTTTATCAGAATTTCCAACAATGGCTTCGTCTTTAGGGATTCCACTATTTTTAAGGTCTTTATTTTCTAAAAGAAGCCTAGCGTTTTCAAGGGCTTTCTCAACGATGACAATAAGCCGTGATGAATTAAAAGGTTTCTCCATAAAGTCATAAGCACCTTTTTTAAGGGCACTCACTGCTGTCTCAATGGTTCCGTGACCACTCATCATCACAACGGGAATATGAGCATGAGCTTCCTTGACAGTTTCAAGAACCCGCAAGCCGTCAAAAGAACTCTCACCAAGCCAAATATCTTGTAAAATCAAATGAGGTAAGCGTTTTTTAATCTGATCCAAAGCCTCCTGGCCAGAATGAGCCGTACGGCAAGTATAACCTTCGTCTCCAAGAATATCTGCAATAAGAATGCAAATATCTTTTTCATCATCGACAATTAAAATATCAAGGGCCATATTTTCAACCTATAGTGATTTTTAAAAAGTTCTAGCTTAGGAGCGACGGACCAACGCCTATATTTTTTCCATATAGAATTTAAGGCGAATGGCAGCACCACCCATCTTAGAATCCTCCAAGAATAGCACACCCCCATGGTCTTCTACAATTTTTTTCACAATGGCAAGACCAAGACCAGTCCCATGCTGTTTCTTAGTAATGTAGGGCTCCGTCAGCTGATCTCGTTCTTTTTCTGGAAAACCTGGGCCATTATCCTCAATGGTAATGGAAAAATGAGAGATATCAGATTGTTCAAAACCCAAACAAATATGCCCTCCTTTTTTTTTACCAAATTTTTCTACCACAGCATCCTGTGCATTTTGTAAAAGATTTGTTAGGACCTGGCTAATTTGTGCCCCATCACAGTTAAATAACAATTCACGCACCCCATTGGACTTAAATTTAAAGGTGATGTAAGGCGCCAGTTCAATTCTTTGTTCCAAATTTTGTTGTAATAATTTAATAAGATTTTCAGATTTCAATTTTGGATCTGGCATGCGCGCAAAATTTGAAAATTCTTTCACCATATCACCGATATTTGCAACTTGACGAATAATAGTTTCCACACAGCTCTCAAATTTATCAGCATCTTTCGTAATTTGTTTTAGATATTTACGATTAAGTCGCTCTGCTGAAAGTTGGATTGGCGTTAAGGGGTTCCTTATTTCATGGGCAATACGGCGAGCAACATCAGCCCAAGCAGCTTTTCGTTGAGCAGATAACAATTCTGTAATTTCATCAAATGTAATAATAAAGCCATTTTGGTTATTATTATCATCGGTCATCGAAACAAGGGTAACACGCAATGCATGTAAGGTCCCTGCCCTTGGAATTTTAAGAGTTCGTGAAAGTTTTATTGTTTTTTGAAGAAATACTTCATCCAACATTTCAAGAACCTCTGGAAAAACAGTATCAACTTTGTGGCCAACAAGCTCTTTATTTTTAGGAGACAACATTAAAGCAGCGGTTTTATTGGCAACCTGAATAACAAAACGCCCGTCCAAGCTCAAAACACCAGAAGTAACACCCTCCAAAACTTCTTCAATGAAGCGTCTTCTCGTATCAATCATATCATTGGCAGAGACAAGGTTTTTTTGTTGCTCATCTAACTGTGCCGTCATCCGATTATAAGAACGCATCAAGTAGGCAATTTCATCTTCATCACTACTTGGTGTCACACGCACGCTCAAATCCCCCAGACGCACGCGTTCAGATGCATCAATCAGATCTCCGATAGGTTTTGCAATACGTCCTGCAAAAATAAGTGCCACCCAAATAGCAGCTAAAAGCAGCATCAGCGCAACGGCCATGAACATCAACATAAAATACAGATGTACGCGCCCTTGTTCTTTTTCCAATTGGTGATAATTGCTCACAGCATTTTTAACTTCCAGGATACGTTTGGTTACCGTAGGATCTACGATGCGCCCCACCAATAAGTACCCCTCAATGCCAGGAGATATTTTAACCAATGCCCGAACACGATCCCCTCGATCTGTTGTTTTAATGACAACGCCATGGGCTGCTTGTTCAAGCTCTCCCAAGCTTAAAACTTCAAATTCTAAAGAAAAACTGAGTTTAGTACGGGCAATCACCTCTGGTACTGAATTAAAAACAAGGGCTTCATCCAGATTTCGTGTTTCAGCATGGCGATTTAGGACTCTATTAAATTTTGAAGGATTTTTTGAAAGTTTGTCATAATCCTGTGCAATATCACGTGCCATATTATAAACACTGGCTACGATCACCTTTTTGTGCTCATCAAGATAAGCCTCTGCAACCTTAGTGGATTCCTCAAGGGCCGTTGAAATACGGTCACTAAACCACTTTTGCAATCCCATATTAAACATCAGGGCTGAAAAAATTGTCATGACAATGGCTGGAGTAATAGTCAAAAGACTGGATAAAACAACAAAACGTGTGTGAAGCTTTGCCGCCACACGACCAGAACGTCGCGCTGCCCAAACCTTGGCTATTTTTCTTGCTATAATAAGGGCGAGAACGAGGAATACAATAAGGTCAATATTTAGCATCAATATCAATGATGTTGAATCAGAATTTTCAAAACCAGAAATAGAAAAAGTGTAATAAGTAGCTACTGCAGAGCAAAAGGCCAAAAATATCACAAAATATGTAAATTTACGACCCAAGCGATTTTTGGTAGAAAAATCTGTAAAGGCACGTAAAAAAGCTTTATCGCGCCCCCAAAATTCATAACTCATAATAAATATACTGTTATTTTATTTTATAGGGCTATCTTAACGTGCCTTCCCAATAAAAGCAGCAATAAAAGCAGCCATAAAAGCAACCATAATATTTAAAAGTGATCACGCCTTTGGCGAAGGATAGAAAATGCATCAAGGGCACTTTGTGAATCAGGGCCACAGGTACGCCTATAACTCTCTGAGGCCACTGCAAAAAAAGGATTCAATTCCAATTGGTCCTCCAAAATAAAAGGAATGGTGGGAATGTTTTCCTGACGCAATTTCTTCATGGAAAGTTCATAGGACAACAACGCATCTCTATCAAGACCCTTTTTTACAACGGTTTTAGCAAATTCAATATTATGAAGGGTATATTCATGGGCACAATAAATTCTGGTTTCTCCAGGCAAGGCCCTAATAAAAGCCAAACTTTGATGCATCTCCCTTGACGTTCCTTCAAACAAACGACCACAGCCCATGGAAAAAAGAGTATCTCCCACAAAACAAGCCTTCATGTCTGGAATATAATAAATGATATGACCAGTAGTATGCCCTGGTGTATGATGAACAACAACAGAATACCCCCACAAAGACAACAAATCTTCATTTTTCACCGTTCTTGTTAAAGGAGGTAAACGATGAATATCTCCAAAAAATCCAACAACCTCACAATTATATTTTTTTTGCAACTCTGTAACGCCGGCAATATGATCTTTATGGTGGTGGGTTAAGTAAATGGATTTCAGGGTCAAGTTATGCTGTTTTAAATAAGTCAGAACAGGTTCGGATTCACCAGGATCAACAACGACAACGTCTCTGTTTTCTTCATTAATAATAAGGAAAATATAATTATCTTGGAAAGCATTCAAAAGCTTAACTTGAATATTTGAGATCATTTTGGAATCATTAAGCATTACTCCCTCGCTGCGAGACTAAAATATTTTGGGAATGACTATATAGTCGTCGTCCCTTACCCTTAGGTCTCGTGCAAACAAAAAACTAACTAGCTATAGCTTAAGAATACCGATCGGGAGGCGGATGATTTAAAAATCATCCGTGGCGGGAGTGACGGGGATCGAACCCGCGACCTCCGGCGTGACAGGCCGGCGCTCTAACCAGCTGAGCTACACCCCCGAACGGAATAATATTTTTTTACGCCAATCCCCCTTCATCGTCAAGTGTTTATTTCTCAAGTTTTTCAAAAAATTTTTCTAATGCCATCAAAACATCTCGGCACTTTGTGCCTTTCCTGGGGAAAAAACTGCCGCATTTTCTAAAAACTTTACCATTTATTAACCAATAAAGTGATAAATACAAATGTAATTAAAAATAAAGATAATTTCGTTTATTCTCCTTTCTCCATCGACGGGTGAATTTTGATTAAAAGCAGCTTATCTTATTGGGAGCAACCACGTGGATCAACTAATAGAAACCCTCAAGAATTTTGGTGTTGTGCGCCTTGCTATTTTTGCAGCTATTATCCTTGGTGTGGGAAGCGGGCTTCATTATTTAACGGGACGTGCAGGGAACCCAGAACTTTCACTCCTATATTCAAACCTCGACCTGGCTGATGCTGGGAAAATTGTTTCAAAAATTGAAAGCATGGGGATTGATGCCGAGATTCGCGGCGGCGGTACAGAGGTATATGTCCCTGCTGGAAATGTCGCCCGCCTTCGAATGGAAATGGCCGAAATTGGCTTACCACGTGGTGGATCTCTGGGGTATGAAATTTTTGATCGAGACGAAGCCCTTGGCACCTCGAGCTTTGTTCAAGATATTAACAGACTCCGTGCCCTTGAAGGAGAAATTGCCCGCAGTATTGGTTCCATTGCCCAAGTTCAAAACGCCCGTGTTCACCTTGTCTTACCCCGTCGAGAACTTTTTAGCCGAGATCGTCAAGATCCAAGCGCCTCTATTATTCTTAGTCTTAATGGTCCAGGACGCCTAAATAATAGTCGCGTACAAGCAATCCAACATATGGTTGCTGCAGCCGTTCCTGGCCTTGTGCCTGAAAAAGTTTCCATCGTTGACGACCGTGGTAATTTATTGGCAAGGGGTGACAATAGCTCTGATATTTTATCCGCTGGAAACCTTGAGGAAATGCGTATTGCCTATGAAAACCGCCTCTCTCGCATTGTGGAGAGTCTCGTTGAAAAATATGTTGGTCCTGGAAAAGTTAGAGCAGAAATTTCAGCAAACATGAATTTTGATCGCATCCAAGAACAAACTGAAGAATATGATCCCGAAGGTCAAGTTATTCGCTCAACTCAAACAATTTCAGAAAAAGAAGCCTCCGCAGAAGCTGCAAACGGAAATGTTGCGACAGAGGGAGAGCTTCCTGGTGGTGCTGGTGCTGTGGGCAGTGGAAAATCATCATCGGACCGCACTGAAGAAACAGTAAATTATGAAATTACTAAAAAAATAAAAAACCATACGAGGGAAATCGGCGCCGTTCAAAAACTCTCCGTTGCCGTTATGGTAGATGGTTCCTATATACCAGCAACCACCGAAGGAGAAAAACCCACTTACAAACCTAGATCTGATGAAGAGATAGATAAAATAAAAACCCTTGTTAAAAATGCAGTTGGATTTAACGAAAAGCGCGGCGATACTGTTGAAGTCATTAATATGAAATTCGCCCAGATTGAAGCTGTTGGAACTTTGGCCGAAAGCCCCTCTCCTTTTTCCTTAACCCAACCTGATATCGTGCGCTTAGTTGAAGCTTTCATTATTGGACTCATGGGCTTACTCATGCTTCTTATGGTTGTAAAACCCGTTATAATTCGCTTGCTTGAGGGGGCACCAAAACCGGATCCCCTCCCCCCTGCTCCTGTTGTGAATGGCGTTTTACAACAATCCTCTCAGCAATCCACTTCTCCCGTGCCTGTTGGGCAAACGGATCAAGCGTCTAATGGCGCTTCGAATTTTAACGCAGCAAATCAAACGCCTGCCCTTGCCCCCCCTGCCTCAGAAGACATGGACCGCATGTTAAACCTGCAACAAGTTGAAGGAAAAGTGCGCGAGTCTTCCATAAAAAAAATTAGCACCCTCATCGAAGAAAAACCATCGGATGCCGTTGGAGTCGTTCGAGAGTGGATGCATGAAGAAGAATAAGGATTAGTTGATATGAGTGCTGAAATCGTTTCCGCCACACAAAACTCCGAACAAGAGTCTGAAAGCAAAACCCTTGCACCATTATCGGGCATTCAAAAAGCAGCAACTTTTATGTTAGCCCTTCCCGAAGCACATTTGCAAAAAATCTTTTCAGAGCTAGATGAAATGGAAATCATGGAGCTATCGCAGGCCATGGCCAATCTCGGTAAAGTTAAGGCCGATAATGTTGAAAGTCTTTTCCTTGAATTTGTAGAAAAATCAGGATCAAGCGCGTCCCTTGTTGGAACATTATATTCCACAGAAAACCTCCTTGGTAAAATATTTTCTTCCGACAAAGTTTCCTCAATAATGGAAGAAATTCGCGGGCCTGCAGGTAAAACCATGTGGGATAAACTTAATAATGTAGATGAAAAGGCCCTTGCTAGCTTTCTTCGAAGTGAACATCCTCAAACCATTGCTGTTGTTCTTTCAAAAATAAAACCAGAACATGCCGCCAAGGTTTTTGCCCTTTTTCCCGATGAACTTTCTCTCGAAATTATGAACCGAACCATTAAAATGGAAAGTGTGGGACGAGAGGTCTTGAATAATATTGAAAAGACCCTCAAATCTGAATTCATTGCAAATTTTGCAAAACAAGATAAAAAAGACCCCCATGAACGTTTAGCCGAAGTCTTTAACTTTTTTGACCGCCCTACGGAAAGTAAATTCATGGAGGCCCTTGAAAAACATAATGAAGCAGCAGCAGAACGCATTAGATCCCTCATGTTTACCTTTGCTGACCTTATTAAGCTGGATGCAACGGGGATTCAAACTCTCATGCGCATTGCGGATAAGAGCAAACTTGCCCTTGCACTAAAAGGGGCTAACGACGAAATTAAAGAGCTTTTTTTCGCCAATATGTCAGAACGCGCCGCCAAACTTCTAAAAGAAGATATGGAATCCCTTGGCATGGTGAAATTACGGGATGTTGATGAGGCGCAAATGATACTTGTGACTCAAACAAAAGACCTTGTGGACAAAGGTGACATTGAAATTATGCAGGGAGGTGATGACAGTGAACAGCTCATCGGTTAAGGCTAAAACACCTCAAAAATACTTATTTGATGCGGAATTTGACTATTCCGAAACCATAGAGGATATCCAATCTATTACGCCTAAAAAGCATCAATTGGACATAGGGGAAGCTAAAAAAAAGCCTATCAAGAAGGTTATGACAACGGCATTAAGGTAACCAATGAAAGTATTCAACGCATGGCTGGCGATCAGCTTTTTGTCATCACCTCAAAAATAGAAAGCTTAATAGAGACAGAAAAAACAATCATGGATACCTTCCATCGGCAAATCGCTCAAATATGTGATTTGATAACGTCCAAAATAATACCAGTCATTGCAACTCAAGGGGCTGCTATGGAAATAAAAGGGCTCTTGGATAAGGTTATTGAGAATCTACCCATGGATAAAAAAGTAATTTTTTATGTTCATCCAAAATTAAAAAGTGTGATTGAGGGGCATATAAAAAACCTTCAAGAAAAAAGCATTTCCCCTAATTTATCTTACAAAATTCAAGAGGATACTACTCTTCAAGAAACCGATTGCCGTATAACTTGGGAGGGAGCTGGTATCAACCACTATATTGAGACCACAAAAAAACAAGTACATGAAATGCTCATGCGCCTTGCAAAAAAACCCCTTGAACTCGATATTGAAAATATACAATAAATAGAAATTGATAAGCAAAAGGAAATTTAGGCCATGTCCGAAGATGAAACAAATACAGATACTCCAGAAAGTAAAGATGTGAATCTGCCTGAATTTGATGAGCCAGAAAACGGTATCAGTGAACAAGATAAACCATTGGACCCAGAAGAGCTTAGCCAGCACATTTCTGCCATTCACGACGTACCTGTCAATGTCACTGCCGTTCTAGGGCGCTCTTCTATGCAAGTAAGCCAACTTTTAAAATTAAGTCGTGGTGCCGTCATTGAACTGGATAGAAAAGTCGGTGAGGCCATTGATATATATGTAAACAATCGCCTGGTTGCTCGAGGAGAAGTGGTGGTGGTTGATGACCACCTTGGCATTACCATGACGGAGATTATCAAATCAGATCAAACAGCTTAAAAAAAATAAGCCGTATTTGAGATACAGCGTCGCAATGAAAAATAAGTGAGAAAAATATGAGATTACTAATTATCGGAAAATTAAAAGGTCATATTGGCGCCGCAAGTCGTATTGCAGTCTCACGAGGTGCGAAAGTTCACCAAGTTGATGAAATCGACCTCGCCCTTGATTCATTACGTTCTGGCAAGGGGGCAGATCTTGTCATGGCTGACATCAACCTTGATATCAAATCCCTTGTAACTCAATTGGAGTCAGAACATTTTTGCATTCCAGTTGTGGCTTGTGGCCTTGAAAGTGATGCAGAACCTGCTGTCAGGGCCATCAAAGCTGGTGCCCGTGAATATCTTCCGTTGCCACCTGATGCCGAACTTATTTCAGCAGTTCTTGAAGCCGTCGCCCATGAAGAGGATACTTTTATTTATACAGATCCTGCTATGCTAAAAACCACAAATTTAGCAAAGCAAATAGCACCAAGCGATGCAAGTGTCCTCATCACAGGTGAATCAGGGACAGGAAAAGAAGTCATGGCTCGCTTTATCCACAACAATAGCAAACGAGCCAAGAAACAATTTATATCTATAAATTGCGCTGCTATCCCTGAAAACCTCTTGGAATCAGAGTTGTTTGGTCACGAAAAAGGGGCCTTTACTGGTGCCGTTGCACGGCGTATTGGTAAATTTGAAGAAGCCCATGGCGGTACATTATTACTGGATGAAGTGACAGAAATGCATCCCCTTCTCCAAGCTAAACTTTTGCGTGCCATTCAAGAACGGGAAATTGATCGCCTGGGAGGAACTAAACCTGTCCCCATTGATATTCGTATCATCGCAACGAGCAACCGTGACATGGAAGAGGCCGTCAAAAACAAAGACTTCCGTGAAGATTTATATTTCAGGTTAAATGTTGTGCCATTGGCCCTTCCCCCCTTACGCATGCGCCCTTTGGATATTGAAAAATTGGCCAATCATTT
The DNA here is from genome assembly GCA_024280495.1 of Alphaproteobacteria bacterium. Classification (GTDB taxonomy): domain Bacteria; phylum Pseudomonadota; class Alphaproteobacteria; order Caedimonadales; family UBA9215; genus UBA9215. The sequence continues at coordinate 12,647 of JAJRPZ010000038.1, read as the reverse complement.
TATTGCAAAATATACACAGGCTAATGCCCTTCCTTTGCGTCCCCTTTCCGATCGATCAAAAATGGTTTTGCGCCAACACCAATGGAAAGGCAATATACGGGAACTTGAAAACACAATGCACCGTGCTATTTTACTGGCCTCAGGTGATAAAATTGAAGAAGATGTTTTACTTCTTTCTGGTATCAAAAAGGAAAATGATGCAGGTAAAAAAATGGGAGAAGATACGACACTCCACACCTTTTCATTACCTCAAGGAAACACGCCAGCACCTTCTGTTGCCAGCCCTAATCACATGGTAGGGCGTACGGTATCTGATGTCGAACAAGACTTGATTATTGGTACAGTCTCTCATTGTTTAGGAAATAGGACGCAAGCCGCAAATATTCTTGGGATCTCCATTCGAACTTTACGCAATAAACTTAAGCAATATTCTGAAAAAGGGATATCCCTTCAAGGTTCTTCATCAAATACAGATTCCAAATCTTATGGGAACAACATCAATGACTCTCACGGACATAGAGATGTGAAACAAGCCATGTAGAGCCCATTAGTTTTTTACACGGAGGCGTAATGGACGACGGCTATAGCCAAGGAGTGAAGCAACAAAGAGTAAAGGTAAAAATGATTAGCTATAGAGCTGATCATGTAATAGGAAAGTATAATGGCGAATAATACAGCAACTGGAAATACAGGACCCGCTTTTGGCCTTGATCGCCTGATAAAGGCCGCTCGAAAATCCGAAGTGATTTTTGCCTTTGGCATCATGGCCATCTTAACGGTTTTAATTCTTCCCATACCAAAGGCTCTTTTGGATGTGGCACTTGCCCTTTCATTGATGATATCTATGTTAGTGATCACAACAGCTTTATTCATTGAAAAACCCCTTGAATTTAGTTCTTTTCCGACTCTTCTTCTGGTTTCTACCATGCTACGACTTTCCCTAAATGTTGCCTCAACACGCCTCATCTTAGGACATGGACATGAGGGTTTAAGCGCCGCAGGTGAAGTCATTCGAGCTTTTGGTGCCTTTATTATGCAAGGAAACTTTGTCATTGGTTTAATCGTTTTTGCCATTCTTGTTCTCGTAAATTTTGTAGTTATTACAAAGGGTTCAGGGCGTATTGCTGAAGTATCAGCTCGCTTTTCTTTGGATTCCATGCCTGGCAAACAAATGGCCATTGATGCGGATTTATCCGCAGGTCTGATTCAAGAGGATGAAGCCAAAGAACGTCGTAAAACCCTAGAAAATGAGTCAAACTTTTTTGGTTCCATGGATGGTGCCGCGAAATTTGTACGGGGAGATGCCATTGCTGGCCTCTGCATCACCTTTATCAATATCATTGGGGGTATTATTATTGGTGTCGTTCAAATGGATCTTCCCCTTGGAGACGCTGTTCAAACCTATACAATATTGACCGTTGGCGATGGTCTAGTTTCTCAAATTCCTGCTTTGATCGTTTCAACGGCGGCTGGTATTTTAGTTTCCAAGGCTGGCGTTGAGGGATCCGCAGAAAAGGCTCTATTTTCACAACTAAGCGCTTATCCTGCAACCCTTGGTATCAGTTCTTTTCTCATGGGTGTCATGTCCCTTTTACCTGGTATTCCTTTTCTTCCCTTTATAGCTCTTTCCTTTGCCGCTGGTGCGGGAGCATGGAAAATGGTTGAAAAACAAGATGCCGAAAAAGCTGCGAAGGCACAAAAGGCTCAACTTTCACTAGATGATGCTGATGCCCCCGTTGAGCATGTGGATCCCATCAAAGAAGCGCTTCATATTGACCCCATTCGCTTGGAAGTGGGCTATGGTATTTTACCTCTCATCAATGGGAGCCAAGGGCAAAAATTAACGGACCAGGTCAAATCTCTGCGTGCACAATTGGCTCGAGAAATTGGTTTTGTACTACCAACAATGCGTATGCAAGACAACCTACAACTCAATCAAAATGCCTATACCATTCGTATCAAAGATATAGAGGTTGCCAAGGGTGAGTTGCGCCCCAATCAACTTCTCTGCATGAATCCCTCTGGCGGTAGTATTGATATCCCTGGTGAGCCAACAATTGAACCAACATTTGGCCTGGACGCCATGTGGATCACCCATGCACAAAAACAAGAAGCAGAAGACAAAGATTACACCATTGTTGACCCATTGACTGTCATAACAACCCACATCAGTGAAACCATTAAAGATAACACCAATGAGCTTCTTGGCTTTACTGAAACCCAAGGTCTGGTTGATGACTTGGATAAAAGCCATCAAAAACTCTTTAAAGACATGGTCCCCTCACAATTGAGCATGGGGAATTTACAAAGGATTTTACAAAACCTTTTATCAGAACGGGTTTCAATTCGGGATCTTTCCACCATTCTCGAAAGTATTTCTGAAGTTTCAAACAGCGTTAAAAATGTAACTCTTTTAACGGAACATGTTAGGACGAGACTTGCGCGCCAAATGTGTTCTGCAAATGCTGATGAATCTGGAGTCGTCCCCATTATTTCCTTATCACCAGAATGGGAAAATGAGCTCCAAACATCGTTGAGCGGTGAAGGTGAACACGAATATCTCTCCATGCAACCCTCAAAACTTCAAGACTTAAGTCAAAAAATTCAAAGTGTTTACGACCAACAAGCCGCCCTTGGTCATGCGCCTATTCTCCTCACAAGCGCAAAGGTACGCCCCCACGTTAGAAGCATTGTTGAACGTTTCAGATCGTCTCTAGTGATCATGTCCCATAACGAAATCCATCCAAAAGCACGAATTAAAACAATTGCAACGATATAGGAAGGAAGGAAAAAAGCCATGAAACTTAAAACCTATATGTGTCCTTCCATGGAGGTAGCTCTCAAAAACATTCGCTCGGAGCTTGGCCCAGATGCTGTTATAATCTCGACCTTAAACGAGGGAGATATGATACGGGTTACCGCAGCCTGCGAAAACATACATGATCATATTATAGTACAGAAAACAGAGCCCCGTGTATATTCGGAATCGGAAACAAAGAACACTTTATGCCATATGCTGTCTTATCATCAAGTCCCAGCAGAAACTGGAGATAGCTTAATTTCTAAAAGCTGCCAAATGGATACTAAAATTCTCAAAAAAGGTATAGGATCTCTTTTTGAGAAATTATTTTCCTTTCAAAGTTTGACTTATAAAACATCGGATTTGGTTCCTCAACAAATTATGCTTGCAGGTCCCGTTGGCGTTGGAAAAACCGTAACCCTTGCAAAAATAGCCTCGGAATACAAATTGCTGAACAAACCCGTTGAAATTATTTCTGCAGACTATCTAAAAGCTGGTGCCGCAGAGCAGATTCAACTCTATGCCAATGCCCTTGAGGTTCCTCTAACTTTTGTTCAAACCCCAAGTGAACTTGAAGCTAAATTAGAAAAATCACTACCAGGTGTGATTTACCTTATTGATACGCCTGGCACTAATTCTTTGAATGAAATTGAAGTTTCCCTGCTCACAGATTTTATCCTGGCTGCTAAACAAGCTCCTTACCTCGTTCTTTCAGCAGGTACTGACCCCTTTGAAATGCGGGATCTTGCCTCTGCCTTCAAGGATCTTGGGTGTACCAGACTTATCATGACAAGGTTCGATGCAGCCAAGCGTTTTGGGGGTCTTTTAACTGTCCTTCATGAGGAATGTCTTGAATTTTCTGCCATGAGTTGCGGCCCAGAAATTGGGAACCGCCTCAAAAGTGCTACCCCAGAAAATCTTGTGACGGCCTTAAATAAGTATTTGCCAGATACAATATGTCCTTCATCTTCACAAAAACCACAACAAACACTTTCGCCAAATCCAAACACAATAAAGACACCAATAAATAAACCAATTTCAAATACGCTAAAACCCGAACCTGAATTACCAGCTTGGATTAAAGGCGTCATGGAGGCTCGAAAAGCATGAATAACGCATCAGTTCATCAATTAAAAACACCTCTCAACCCCGCGCCTATGCCAGCGGATAATATAATTTTAATAGCCTCGGGAAAAGGTGGGGTTGGGAAAACTTGGTTTTCCATTAGCCTTGCCCATACCTTGGCTGCTCTTCATAAAAAAGTCCTTGTTTTTGATGGGGATATAGGACTTGCCAATATCGATATTCAGTTGGGACTTCAACCAGAAAAAGACCTTGGTCATGTGATGGAAGGCAGTTGTGATTTCAAAAATGCCATAATGTCTTATAACCCTGGCAACCATCAGGCTGGATTCGATATTTTAGCAGGGCGCTCTGGCAGTGGCACACTATCGGATCTTTCCCATGAACGTTTAACCCTGATTCGTGAAGAACTAAAAGCCCAATCAAATAACTATGACTATGTCCTCATTGACCTTGGTGCTGGAATCGGTGGTATAGTTAAAAGCCTAACACCAGCCGCAGCCACCTGCATTCTAGTGATCAATGATGAACCAACCTCCTTGACCGATGCCTATGCCTTTCTCAAAGTCACTAGACGAAATCATCCACATTTGGACATTAAAATTCTCGTAAATACAGCTGAAAGCATACATCAAGGCGACTTGACCTACCAAGGCTTCAAAAATGTCTGTGAAAAGTTTTTAAAATATACGCCGAAACTTGCGGGGGTTATTCGCCGAGATAGCCATGTCAAAGATGCCATTCGACATCAAACTGCACTGGCAACAAGACATCCAAATTCCAATGCCTTAAAAGATGTTAAAAATGTTGCCAGTAGGTTAACCTAACAACAGAAAAAATTAGATCCTTAAAAAAATACTGATTGCTCTTTTTTAAAGAGCGACGGACCAACGCCTTTATAAATGCGAAAGTTATAGTCTTATCTTTCAACGTTCCGCCTCTCATGTTGTTGAAAGCTAATAACCAAAATATCATTTATTTGATCGGGACCAATAATTTGCTCCATACGCTTTTTGAGGCGTTTTTTCATTTCCGTAACATCGGTTCTGAAATCTTTATCCCAAATCACACCCAACAAAACATAAAGGTCCCAAAAAAAACGGTCTCGAATGATAGGAAGATATTTCTGAACTTTTTCAGACGCGGCCATATCAATGCAATCCACGGCGAGGGTAATGGAAAAGAAACCTGCAACATCACGGCGCTGTACAATGGGAATAATCATTTCAGATATTTCAACATAAAGTTGATTATTCACTGAAAGCTCACGAGCTTTCAAAATCGAAAAAGAAAAAGCCACTAAAAAAAACATAATGGACCAACGCCTATAATTTATAGGCGTGTAAGTGATTGGCGACGTCTGGGATGTTTTTGGAATGACTATATTTTTTCTGATCATCTCTATTCCTTATCCCCTATGCAACGTTTTGATCACCGCCATTATCATCGGATTTCATGCGACGTAGAACATAATGTAAAATACCATCGTTTTCGAAATATTCGACTTCATCCACCGTATCCAAACGACATTTCACCTTTGTCTTCCTTATGGCACCATCGGGATATTGAATGCTTAATGAAATGAGTTTCCCTGGTTTAAGTCCTTCTGAAATGCCCTCAAGATTGACAATTTCTGCACCAGTTAATCCAAGAGTTTTCCTAGTCTCACCATTGACAAATTCAAGGGGCAAGACCCCCATACCAATGAGGTTAGACCTGTGAATGCGTTCAAAACTTTCTGTAATCACTGCCTGCACTCCAAGTAAGCGCGTTCCTTTTGCCGCCCAATCCCGAGAAGACCCAGTGCCATATTCTTTTCCACCAAAAATCACAAGGGGTATTTTCGACTTTTTATAAGCCATGGCCGCCTCAAAAATACTCATATTCGTGCCTTCAGGCATGTGTTTTGTGTATCCACCTTTGATATCAGGGCGCATTTCATTGCTGAGACGCACATTGGCAAAAGTACCACGCATCATAACTTCATGGTTTCCGCGTCTAGATCCAAAGGAATTAAAGTCAGATAAGGAAACGCCATGTTCCTTGAGATAATCACCAGCAGGTCCTTTTTCCTTGATGGCCCCTGCAGGGGAAATATGATCCGTTGTGATGCTATCACCAAGAAGTGCCAGAATATGCGCATTCTTAATATCCTGAAGGGCTGATTTTTGCGGAGTGATATTTTCAAAAAATGTTGGTGATTTTACATAGGTACTCTCATCCTGCCAATCATAAGTGAGGGAAGAAACGGCTGGTAGAGCCTGCCATTCTGCATCACCATCAAAAACCTTACCATAACGCTCACGGAACATATCAGAAGTGACGCAACGGTCAACGACTTCTTGGATTTCAGCATTAGTTGGCCAAATATCCTTAAGGTAAACAGGATTGCCATAGGCATCATTCCCCAAAGATTCATTACTGATATCAATTTTCAAAGACCCAGCCAAAGCATAGGCCACAACAAGCATAGGAGAGGCTAAATAGTTCAACTTCACGTGGGGATGAATACGGCCTTCGAAATTTCGATTTCCAGAAAGAACACCAGCCACAGCCAAATTATTATCTTTGATGGCATGAGTTAGTGCCTCATCCAGAGGCCCTGAATTTCCAATACAAGTGGTACACCCATAACCAACTAGGTCAAAACCAAGGGCATCTAAGGACTCTTGTAATCCTGCTTTTTTAAGGTAATCAGTCACCACCTGTGACCCAGGAGCTAAGCTTGTTTTAACCCATGGTTTAACGGAAAGACCTTTTTCAAGGGCTTTTTGAGCCACCAATCCAGCACCCAACATCACACTCGGGTTAGAGGTGTTGGTACAACTGGTGATGGCTGCGATAACAACATCACCGTTATGAATATCAAAATCTTTACCTAAAACAGGGGCTGATTTATCAACGGAGCTTCCTTCTGCCACAATAGAATTATCCGCAGAATCAGTCATATCTGATAAGAAAACCTTATCCTGAGGACGTTTTGGCCCCGCAAGGCTTGGCTGAATGGTCGCCATATCAAGGCTTAAGGTTTCTGAAAATTCTGGATCAACGGTATTTTCATCACGCCACATACCTTGTTCTTTGGCATAGGCTTCGACTAAATTCACTTCATGTTCAGGGCGTCCCGTAAATTTCAAATAACGTACGGTTTCTTTATCAATGGGGAATATGCCACAGGTCGCACCATATTCAGGGGCCATATTTGCGATTGTGGCACGATCAGCCAATGAGAGAGTCTCTAATCCTGGGCCATAAAACTCTACGAACTTTCCAACAACACCTTGAATGCGCAAAGATTGAACGACGGCTAAAACAAGATCCGTTGCCGTTGTGCCTTCTGGCAATTTGCCTATTAATCTAAAACCAACAACCTTTGGGATCAACATGGAAATAGGCTGCCCCAGCATCGCTGCTTCTGCTTCGATCCCTCCAACGCCCCAACCAAGAACACCAAGAGCATTTACCATAGTTGTGTGGCTGTCCGTTCCAACAAGGGTATCAGGATAAGCGAATTTTTTGAGGTCACCCTCTTGATCGAGGACTTCCGTATGCCAAATACCTTTGGCCAAATATTCTAAATTTACTTGATGACAAATACCTGCCCCAGGAGGAACAACACGAAAATTATTAAAAGCTTTTTGTCCCCAACGCAAAAATTCATAACGCTCTTTATTACGTTGATATTCTTTTTTCACATTGAACTTGAAGGCGTCTTTAGTACCAAACTTATCCACCATAACTGAATGATCAATGACGAGATCTACTGGAACCAAAGGATTGATGGCAGTAGGGTCACCTCCCATTTCTTGAAAAGCCCCCCGCATGGCAGCTAAATCAACGACAGCAGGCACACCTGTAAAATCTTGCATCAGCACACGTGCAGGGCGATAGGCTATTTCCTTTGTAGATTGTTTTGTTTCAAGCCATTGGCCAAGTGCCTTAATATCCTCGACATCAACGGAGTGTCCATCCTCAAAACGGAGGAGATTTTCCAACAAAATTTTCAATGAAAACGGAAGCTTAGATATATTGCCAATGGTTTTTTCTACTTTTTTCAAAGAGTAATACTGATAATCTTGCCCATCAACGGTCATGGTTTTTTGTGTTTTTAAAGAGTCTTGACCCACTTTCATGATATGCACCTCGCCTATAAATTATTATTATTCTTGCGAATAGGGTATCATATATTTTGCAAAAAGAATATTTTGAAAAAACTCTTATTTTCTAATTTTCTTAATTAAAACTGGCAGTAGAGATAACAGCGCCAACCCAGTTAAAGCAATGGCTATTTCTGGAGTCATAATAGATTTTATTGAAAAAATGCCTCCAGATTCAAAAACACTCCCTATACCAGTGCCAATACTCACATAAACAAAACTGCCAGGAATAATTCCGATGAAGGTCGCCAAGATAAAATCACGAATTTTAACTCCCATAAGAGCAGAGGCAAGATTAACAACGACAAAAGGAAATAGAGGTACTAACCGCAAACTCAACAGGTAAGAAAAAGAATTTTTTTGAAATCCATTGCGCAATTTCTCAAGCCACTCTGAATCTTTTTGTGATCCTGTTCGTTTATGTAAAGACTTTCCAATGGCCGTTTTTGCAACGAAAAAGACAAGAGTTGCTCCAACGGTCGCAGAGATAACCGCCAGGACAGTTCCAAGAATTGAACCAAATAAGAATCCACTTGTGATACTAAGAACCGCAGCACCAGGTAATGATAAAGCCACTGCTAAAATGTAAAAGCCCATAAAAATAAGAATTGAGAGATAAAAATGATCCAGTACATAGGTTTGCAGAAAAGTTCTATTTTCTCTGAGGGTATCAAATGTCAAATAAGTATTAACATCATAATAATACATAAAGCTAAATAGCAATAAGAGCATTGCAATAGGCATAAAGCGCTTTAACATTTTTTCCCTTTAACTATGACTTCTATAATAACAACGGTATCACTTTTCCCCAAAATTTAAATGGAATTTTTAGGTGTGATCCCCTATAGTCACATCAGTTTGATGCATAGGACTTTTTCTTGAGCGATATAAAAAAAGACACTGATTTAAAGGATTTTGATTGGCAAACCCTCGAAGTAGAAAGTGCCAAAATCAAAAAATGCGACTATTTTGGCTGTGACCAAGAGGGCTTTTTCCCTGCGCCTAAAAACATTCAAAATCCTCAAGCCCGATATTTATTTTGTCTAGAACATGTCAAAGCCTACAACTCAGGCTGGGACTACCTAGATGAAGTCAAACGTTCTGGTGGCACTTATGATCCAACGGAAGACGACCCAGATGCGCCTCATAACCCTTTTAAATCGGCCTTTAGCCGCCATACTCCCCATGGCTTTAAAAATGGCAACTCTGCTAATTTCCAAAATAAAATTAATGATCCCCATGGAGTGATAGGAGATTCTGAAGAAGAGTTTTCAAGGCGTTCACGCGCTTCTTATATGTCAAGTGCCCCTAAATATTTCTCCCCAAAAACCAAAGAAGGCAAAGCCTTCGTCACCCTCAAACTTTCTTGGCCTTTCACGGAAAAGGACCTCAAGGACACTTACAAAAAATTAGCCAAAATCCACCATCCTGATTTAAACCAACAGTCCCAAACCTCCCTTAATAAATTTAGAGATATCAAAGAGGCCTATGAACTTTTAAAGGCTCTCCTTGACAATATCTATGGCAGAAACACACCTTAATACAGTCATTAATCAAATTTAAAAAATAATTTTAAGCATGTATAGCCTTAAAATGCGCCGCAAGAGCTGCTTCTTTTATGGCTTCATTTACCGTGGGGTGGGCATGACACGTTCTTGCAATATCTTCAGAAGATGCCTTATATTCCATGGCTAAAACACATTCTGCAATCATTGTACCTGCTTCATTATGAATGATATGAACACCAAGAATTTCATCGCTTTTTTTATGAGTCAGAATTTTTACAAAACCTTTGGTTTCTCCTGTGGATTTTGCCCGAGAATTTGCGGTGAAAGGGAATTTTCCAATACCATAATCAACCCCCTCTTTTTTGAGATCTTCTTCGGTTTTACCGACGGTAGCAACCTCTGGATGGGTGTACACAACGCCAGGAATAGCATTGTAATTTATATGGGGGTGTTGACCAGCCAAAATTTCTGCAACTGCAATTCCCTCTTCTTCGGCCTTATGGGCCAACATGGGACCTTCAATAACATCCCCAATAGCAAAGATATTAGTCGCCCCCGTTTGAAAAGCACCATTAACCTTAATTTGGCCTTGGTCATTGGTTTGAACCTTTGTCACATCAAGGTTCAAATTTTCCGTAAAAGCGCGACGTCCTGCGCATGACAGCACAACATCACAATTAATTTCTTCAACAGCGCCTCCAGACGACTTTTCAACGGAAACAGTAACGCTGGATTTTGATTTTTTAACCTTGGTAACTTTAGTGGAGAGTTTAAAATCCATTCCTTGGGATTTAAGCTCTGTATAAAGAGCTTTTCCCACATCCAAATCCATTGCTGGCACGATTCGATCAGCATATTCAACAACGGTTACTTTAGACCCAAGACGGCGCCATACACTGCCCAGTTCAAGGCCAATATATCCCCCACCAATAACGACCAGATGCTCTGGAACTTTTTCAAAGTCCAGTGCGCCCGTTGAGGTCACCACTTGTTTTTCATCGATATCAACGCCAGGTAAAGGCACAACTTCGGAGCCCGTTGCAATAACAAAATTTTTAGATTGGATTGTGCAACCATCCTTTCCCTCTATTTTAAGAGATGACTCAGAAACAAAGGAGGCTTCGCCCTCCAAAAAATCGATCTTATTTTTTTTAAAAAGATAGGCAATGCCTTGAGTTAAGTCGGAAACGACCTTTGTTTTACGTGCAAGGAGAGTTTTCAAGTCAAGGGATACCCCCTTTATGTTGACGCCGTGCTCTTCTAAATAAAATTGAGCTTCTTCAAATTTATTGGACGAATGCAACAAAGCCTTTGAGGGAATACATCCTACATTTAAACATGTTCCACCAAGGGTTGATCGTTTATCTACACACGCAACGTTCATTCCCAATTGCGCGGCCTTAATAGCACAAACATAACCACCAGGGCCTCCGCCAATAATAACGACATCGTAGAATTTATTACTCATATAACTCACCTGTTTTTCTTTAAAGGGTAGATTTTGCGATCACATTGAAAAGCATCACCGTCTCTACTTTTTTATATATATTTTTTTAGAGTCACTCTTTTAAATTTCAAAAAGAATGCGCTCTGGATTTTCAATACATTCTTTAACACGCACCAAAAACGTCACGGCTTCACGGCCATCAATAATTCTATGGTCATAAGTTAAAGCTAAATACATCATAGGGCACACCTCGATTTTTCCATTCACTACCATGGGGCGTTCTTGAATTTTATGCATCCCCATAATAGCTGATTGTGGGGGATTCAAAATAGGCGTAGACATTAATGAGCCAAAAGTACCCCCATTGGTGATGGTAAAGGTTCCCCCCGTTAAATCCCCCATGGAAAGCTTGCCATCACGACCTTTTTTTCCAAGGACAGAAATCGATTTTTCAACATCAGCAAATCCCAATTGATCCGCATCACGCACGACGGGAACCACAAGGCCCGTTGGCGTTGAAACGGCAATGCCAATATCATAATGATTTTTATAAACCAATTCTTCACCGTCAATTTCAGAATTCACCGCAGGAATTTCCTTCAAAGCCGCAATGGCTGCTTTGACAAAAAATGACATAAAACCAAGTTTCACATCATGTTTTTTTATGAATTGATCTTGATATTTTTTACGTGCTGCCATGATATTAGTCATATCAACTTCGTTAAAAGTTGTGAGCATAGCTGCTGTATTTTGTGCTTCTTTCAAACGGCTAGCTATGGTCTTCCGTAAGCGTGTCATTTTCACACGTTCTTCTCTTAGTTGAGAAGAGTCTTTGCTTGAGGGAGCCAACGCAGGAGCGACAGCATTCGAAAGGTCCAAGGCTATTTGGGGAATAGAAGGAGCACTTGACGAATGACCACGGGCTGAAAATTCAAGAACATCACCTTTTGTAACACGCCCATCACGGCCTGAACCAGATATTGAAGCTATGTTAATACCTGCATCAGCAGCATTTTTTAAAGCCGCTGGGGATGCTGTTTCAGACTTTGTCCTTACGGCTTCTGATTGAATAGGCGCTGTTGATTGGGCGGATTTCGATATTTCTGATGAGGGTTCTTTTTGCATAGAAGAGACAGCGAGTGCCCCTTCCTCAATAGTTCCCATAAGATCGCCTACTTCAACGGAGTCTCCCTCTTGCACTTTGAAAGCACCCAGAACACCAGAAACGGGAGCATTAACCTCAAGGGTTACTTTATCTGTTTCCAGTTCAATGATGGTTTCATCCATGGAAACGGCATCACCTGGTTGTTTCAACCAAGAGGCCACAGTGGCTTCACTAACGGATTCACCTAAGGGGGGAACTTTGATTTCTATGGACATGATTTCCTCGTTTTTTTGTAGTGTTTCAGTTCTTATAGTTGATTCATTTTTACGTTTACATTTTAAGACTTTTTAAGAGGCTTTTGTATTTTATAGCCCAATGCTTTCTCACAAAGTGCTTCCTGTTCACGCAAGTGGGTTTTCATAAATCCAGTAGCCGTTGAAGCAGAAGACGCACGACCAACATATTCAGGGCGGGTTGTTTTTTTCAGACCAGCCTTGGAAATAGAACCTTCAAGGCGACGATCAACAAAGGTCCATGCCCCCATATT
>JAJRPZ010000037.1 GCA_024280495.1 Alphaproteobacteria bacterium | reverse complement strand
TTTCCATGGAAGATCGACTGACATTCTCAAAATGGGCGCAGGCATTTTTTCCAAGTGGCGGGATTCATTCTAACATTGGTCTTGCGTATGGTCTTTTTAAAAATACTGACCCAGAAATCCGTGATGAAGAGCTTGTTGAAATCATTTCCCTTCTAAGCAAAAAAAATCCGTCTACGAAACAGGGAATGTTTTGACGGTATTAAAAAATGTTTCCATGGAAGATCGACTGACATTCTCAAAATGGGCGCAGGCATTTTTTCCAAGTGGCGGGATTCATTCTAACATTGGTCTTGCGTATGGTCTTTTTAAAAATACTGACCCAGAAATCCGTGAAAAAATTTCAATCCATGTTTTATTTCTGTCGGAAATTGGAACGGCCAATAATGTGTTGATGAGTATTTTAAAAAATATAAAAAATTATTATTTGCCACTTAATTCAAATTCATAATTTGGCAAGGATCATATAAACAAGGGATGTAGGTTGTGGCGAGTTTGTTTGTTTCTGCCATGGTTTTTCCTTGATCTTGGCTGTCATCTTCTAACCATACTAAAAAAGCTTTTAAATACAAAAGTCCAAACCCTCGTCGTTGCAAGGGCGCAAAGGGGCCTTGAAATGCCATACCAGCAAGGTCCCCAAGGCGTTCCAGGGCCTTTAAAAAATTTGGGATAAGATGGATTGACTTGATAGCATCATGTTTTAAGTCTTTGTATAAAATAGAAATGGCTTTTTTATGGGGCGTTGCAGCTTCGAACCTTGAAAATAAGACATCAAATACATGATCGGAATTATAATTAGGGGATGAAGTTGTCTCCTCTTGGGGATCCAAAAAATCTAGAGTTTTCCTTTCGATATAAGAGATTATTAGGCCCAAGAGGTCTTCTTTGGATGTGGCGTATACATGGAGATCCCCAAGATATATTTCTGCTTGATGGGCTACCTGTACCAGGGTTAGATGACGCCAGCCATAAAGTTCTAGGCACTTAAAAATTGCCATAGAAAGTGTGCCAATTGTTAGGTTTTCTTGGTTCATTGTTTTAAATCTTGTGCTTTGTCATAGGTTGCCTTGAAAGCTTTTATGATGAGGTTATTTAAAGCTGAGTTATCTTGTAAAACTTGAAGGCCTTTCTCTGTCATGCCCCCAGGCCTTGCCACATTATTTTTAAGGTCAGTTGCGCTGAAATTAAGGGCTTGTTTCAGGTATGCAGCGCTTCCCTCAACGGTGGATCTTGCGAGATGACGCGCCTCTCTTTCATTAAATCCCATGGCTTTAGCGCCCGTTTCAAAGGCTTCAACAAGGGCAAAAATATAAGCAGGCCCGCACCCTGAAATAGTGGTCAGGCGATCCATTTTATCATCATCATCAACCCAAAGGGTCTCACCAACGGCGCCAAAAATATGCTCAGCAAGGTTTTTATGGTATGGGGTGCAGGCTTTATTGTGTAAAAGCCCTGAAAATCCTTGACCTATGGCCGTTGGTGTATTGGGCATGACACGTATAAGGGGTTGAACTGGGGTGAATTGGTTTTCATAAAAAGAAAGTTCCAGTCCAGCAGCAACGCTTAATATAAGGTCCTTTGATGTGATGTAAGGTGACAAATTATTTAGAACATCAGTCATTATGTAAGGCTTAACGGCAAGACAAAATACTCGTTTGGTTGCGAAATCAGGTGCTGCAAGGGGACGTCCTGGTTTATGCCAGGTTATTTTTTCTAAATAAGAACTGACTGTTTTTTTTCTTGGCGTGCTGACAATAACCTTTTGAAAAAGACCTTGTTTCAGCCACCCCTTTAATAGGGAATATCCCATGGAACCGCAACCAATAAGAACGAGTTCAGTGGGTGGAAATACAGAATGAGTCATAATATTGTCCATTATAATTAACTTAAAGGTTTTCTTTGTAATCTTTAAACAATTTTAAAATGCCAGAATAGCAAAAATCAGGTGTCTCTACCTGTTTAAAAAATGATTCATCATCCATATCAATGAGAATTTTTAAGAGATCAATCTCGACCTCGGAAAAATGATCTAAGTGAGTTCTAATAAATCCTCCAATGACCCAGTCTGCTTCTTTCGTTCCCCTGTGATTGGCGCGGTAAATAATAGCTTTTTTTGTTATATCTAAGGCTGAAAACTCTGTCATGGGATTAATCCAAAAATTGTTGTTTTGCAAGTTTTTTATAGAGGGGGCTACTGTTCATTAATTCTTTATGGGTGCCGCGTGCTTGAATGAGACCATCTTCTAAAAGGATAATTTCATCGGCTTCTTTGACCGTGCTCAGGCGATGGGCAATGATAAGAGCGGCTTTGTTTTTCAGGGACCCTTGAAGGGCTTGTTGAATATGGCGTTCACTTTCACTATCTAGGGCGTTTGTAGCTTCGTCTAGCAACATAATAGGCGCATTTTTTAAAAGGGCTCTTGCAAGGGCGATGCGCTGTTTTTGACCACCTGAAAGACGGACGCCTTTCTCTCCTAAAATGGTCTCGAGACCATGGGGAAAACGATCTGAAAATTCAAGGATATGAGCATCGTACAAGGCTTTTTTAATTTCTTTCGTTGCGGCGTTTGGGTTGGCTATTTTTATATTTTCAAGGATCGAAGCGTTGAAAATCACAGGATCTTGAGGCACCAGGGCAAAAAGAGAACGGCACCCTTGTAAGGGTGTTTTTGTGTAAGGGGATTTGTCCAGGGTGATTTCACCAGAGTCTGGTTGATAGAATTGCAATAAAAGTTTGAAAATCGTGCTTTTCCCAGATCCAGAAGGTCCCACAATGGCGACCTTTTGCTTCTGACTCAGGGCAAGGGAAATGCCTTTCAACACAAGGGTTTCAGGGCGCATAGGGTACGTGAACTTTATATTATCGAGATAGAGACTCTTGAAAGGTTTTAAAATTTCAGATGAGATGTTTTGATCTTCTCGTTTATAATTTAAAAAGGCAATGACGCGATCAAGTGCCCCAAACGTTTGAGTCATATTGGCGATAACATCGGCGAAATTATTTAGGGATCCAGCCACAATAATAGCGTAAAACACAAATGCAGAGAGCTGTCCTGGGGAAAGTTTATCATCCATAACCTCCAGGGCACCAAGCCATAAAACGGCGGCAATGCTTGAAAAAACCAAAAGAATTACTAAGGAAATCAAAAGAGATCGATAATGGGTTCTTGGTCTTATGAGGGACATCTTTTTGTGCATTTGCTGTGAAAAGATTTCTTGTGTGTTAGGTTCTGCCCCAAAAGCTTTGAGGGTGGAGAGTGCATTGATGCGTTCTTCGGCAAATGAAAGAGCGACCCCTTCTTGTTCTTGAACGTCTTTTGTCAGGGTCTTAACTTTGCGACCAAAGAAGAAGAGGGGCACTAAAACAAGGGGAAGGAGGGTGAAAACATAGAGACTCAGTTTAGGACTCTGGTAGATTAAGAGGGTAGTGGCACCCAAAAGTTGCAAAACCGTTCGAATGGCAACGGCAGCAGAACCACTTGTAAACTGTCTAATTTGATCCGTATCCGTTGAGAGAGTCGATAATATGCCCCCCAGTTTCAGGGATTCATAAGTTGTAAAGGGGAGGGCAAGTGTCTGATTAAATAGGCGTTGGCGTAAATCATTAGTGATTTTTTCCGCAAGAAGGGAAGTTGTTGATGTTCGAAGGTAGGCTGAAAAAGAGAGAACACTGGCAAGGCCAAAAAGAGTCAGTGCAGAAAGGTTAAGAAGGTGTTGGTTCTCAGCAGAAAATCCCTGGTCTACCAATTGACGCAACCCATAACCCACACCAAGAATAGCAGCTGTCGTCATGAAAACCGCAAGGATCGTTTTTATAATATCACCTGGATAAGGTTTTAACAGTTGAGTAAAAAACTTTAAGGGTGATGATAATTGGAAATGAGCCATGGCATATGTCTGTTTTATTTTTTCGTATTCTACCATGGTTGTGATTAATGGCTAGTAAGGAGATATAAAAAAACCCTTGAAAGACAAGGGAGTTTAATTTTTTCTGTGGTTAAAGGAAAATTAAGCGGCAGCTTCCGTATCAATATCACCAGTATTCGTTATCACGGCATCCACAACTTCTTTATCTTTGGCCGATGCTGAGGACATATTTAGGGCTTGCATATATGTTTCAAGAACGGCCTCTTGCTCTTCTAGTTCATCCTTGTCCATTTTACGAATTTTTAAGATTTGACGAATGATTTTAACATCAAATCCAGCGGATTTAGCTTCTGCAAAAATCTCTTTTGTATCCGCTGCAAGGGCAATTTTTTGTTCTTCTAAATATTCAACCTGTTCGATAAATTGACGAAGGCGTGTTCCTGAAATTCCAGCAAATGTAGACATAATATGACTCCTTGAATTAATGATATATTATTGGAAGTACGTTACGCACCTTGGCGCAAAACAGCAAGAAAAAACTGATCATAATTTTGAGGATTCTGGCATTTATTCATGGTATAAATAGATAAATAATCTTTTGTTGGACTTGCAGTTTATGAGTTTACGTAAAAAAATTAACTCTTTCTTTGATGATGCGCCTTTTTGGGCCATGATGGCCGCTTTGCTAGGGTCGTCCTTTATCGCGCTGTCTCCTCTTTTTGTACGTATGAGTGAAGTAGGATCCACGGCAACGGCGTTCTATCGTTTTTTCTTTGCTTTGCCCATCGTATGGACATGGATGATTTTTGATAATTTGGATCCAGAAAAACATCGCACCCCCCGTACCGTCCGGGAATATATTATGCTGGTTACGGCAGGTCTGCTTTTGGGGATGGATATCAGTTTTTGGCATCTGGCCATGATTAAAACTTCCATTGTAAATGCGGTGATATTGAATGCATTGACGCCCGTTGTTGTGGCATTTGGAGCTTGGATTTTTTTCAAAGAAAAAATAACACTGCCCCTGGGTATTGGTATTACCTTGGCCCTTTTGGGGTCTTTTGTTCTGGTTACTGCCAGTACAGGACTGCAAGAAAGCACCATGGAGGGAGATATATATGCCCTTATTTCCGCGCTTTTTTATGGGGCGTTTATGATTTGTTTAAAAGAATTACGACGCTCTTTTTCAGCGCCCACCATTATGTTTTGGGTTGGCCTTGTGGGGATGTATGTTCTTGCCATCAATAGTCATATTATGGACGAAGTAGTGGTACCACAAACGGCATCAGGGTGGTGGCTTTTGGTTTCATTAGCCCTTGTTGTCCACGTTTTTGGGGGTGGATTACTCTCTTATTCAGTAGGTCATTTATCGGCAACTTTTTCATCTCTAACCATCCTTGTTGGACCCTTTGTTGCTGCTATTATTGGGTGGGTCTTTTTTCAGGAAAATCTATCGCTGCAACAAAGTATCGGTGGGCTCATTATTATCCTAGGCATTGTTATTTCAAGGCAAACACGCTTGACGCTCAAGCGAAAAACACATCATAATATATCTCATTAATATGAAAATTAGAATCAAAGGATTAAAATGAAACGAAATAGAGCCACTAAAATTGTTGCCACTCTTGGCCCTTCTAGCTCTGATGCAGCTTGTATTGAGAAACTTTTTATCCATGGTGTTGATGTATTTCGCTTGAATTTTTCCCATGGAAGCCATGAAGATCATAAAAAAACCTACCTGATCATCCGTGAACTTGAGAAAAAACACCGTTGTCCCATAACCATTATGCAAGATTTGCAGGGACCAAAGCTGCGGGTGGGATCCTTTGAAAATGGAAAAACAACCTTGTTTGAAGGGCAACAGTTTCTTTTGGATTTGAAATCTGATTTACCAGGTAACCGCGAACGGGTGAGTGTCCCCCACCCAGAAGTCTTTAAGGCTGTCGGCGAAGGAAGCATCATCCTCATTAACGATGGGAAAATTCGGTTGCGGGTGAGCGAGGTTTATAAAGATTTCTGTGAAACCTTTGTACTGGAAGGTGGAGAAATTTCTGATAACAAGGGGTTGAATGTTCCTGGCGTTATATTGCCTTTGAGTGCCATGACCCCTAAAGACCGCAATGACCTTGACTTTGGGTTGGAATTAGGTGTTGATTTTGTAGCCCTATCTTTTGTACAACGTCCCGAAGATGTGACAGAAGCGCGAGATATCATTGGTGATCGGGCGCGCATTGTTTCTAAAATTGAAAAGCCCATGGCGGTAAAGCATATTCAAGATATTATTCAGGTTTCCGATGCTATTATGGTGGCACGTGGTGACCTTGGCGTTGAGATGGCGCCAGAAGAAATCCCTGGGGTTCAAAAGAAAATTGTGAGGGCGTGTCGATCTGCTGGGAAACCCGTTATCGTGGCGACTCAGATGCTGGAAACCATGATTAATTCAACGGTGCCAACACGGGCGGAAGCTTCCGATGTGGCGACGGCGGTTTATGAAGGAACTGATGCCGTGATGTTAAGTGCGGAAACTGCTGCTGGGAAAAATCCAGAAGAAGCCGTGATTATGATGAATCGTATTATTGAACGCGTTGAGGAAGACGTCTATTACCGTTCGACATTGGATGCATTTCACCCCATTCCAGCAGCTACTGCCTCGGATTCTATTACCGTTGCTGCAAGAAAAATTTCGGATACCCTTAACCTCAAGGCTATTGTGACCTTGACTCGAACGGGACGTACGGCTCTTCGAACGGCTCGGGAACGCCCTAATGTGCCGATCATAGCCATCACTCCTGATCGATTAACGGCCCATATGATGTCATTGTCCTGGGGAACTCATGCTGTATTGTTGCCAAAGGAATTGGAAGCAGCACAGCTACCAACTATTACTAATATTGTTTATTCTGCTGTTTTAGCAGAAAGTTATGCCAATGTGGGAGATGAAATACTTGTAACAGTGGGGGCTCAATTTGAAAAACAAGATATTCATAAAGTTTTCAGTGAGGGATCAACCCGTGGATTATTTATTTTGAAAGTCAAAGATTTCCGTGAAGATTTTATTTATGTGGGGTCTAAGAAAATAGCCCCCAATGTCAAAGAGCTTTTCGATGTGGCGGTCAATGATGACTAATATAAGCGTAAAAGGGGGCTCTACGGGCGCGCGTATTAAACGTTATGCTTCGGTGTCATCGGCTATGGGATCTACCGTTGCAAAGGCAGCAACCAATAAAATTTTGGGCCGTAAAACAGACCATGGGGTACAGGCTATGGCGTTGACAAAGGTCATGGGAAAGCTCAAAGGGCCCGTGATGAAAATCGCTCAGATGCTTTCAACTATCCCAGATGCAGTTCCCCCAGAATACGCCCTTGAATTTCAAAGTCTTCAATCAGAAGCACCAGCCATGGGGTGGCCTTTTGTTAGACGTCGTATGCAGGCAGAGCTTGGCCCTGATTGGCATGATCACTTTCATATTTTTGAGCGTGAAGCCACCAGTGCTGCTTCATTGGGACAAGTTCATAAAGCACAAATAAGAGGGCCTGAGGGGGAACTCTTAAATCTTGCTTGTAAACTTCAATATCCCGATATGCCTTCAACGGTTCAAGCTGATTTAAATCAATTGCGCATGGTATTGAAGATTTATGAATCAACCATGGGTGGCGTCAAAACGAAAAAAGTGCATCAGGAAATCGAAGAACGCTTGTATGAGGAGCTTGATTATACCTTAGAGGCTAAAACTTTAAAAGAATTTGACCTTATTTATAAAAGCGCAACTTTTCAAGGTGCTTCTACCGTTCATGTACCTCGTGTTATTCAGCCCCTTTCAACGTCGCGTCTTTTGACCATGACTTGGCTCGAGGGGGAAAAGCTACGGGATATTTTGGATACACCGCAAGACTATCGCAACAAAATGGCTAAATTAGCTTTTAGAGCTTGGTATTATCCGTTCTTTCAACATGGTATTATTCATGGTGATCCGCACCTTGGAAATTATACATTCCGTCAAGAAAGTGACCAGCAGCAAGCAGGCATTAATATGTTTGATTTTGGATGTGTACGACGCTTTGAGCCTAAATTCATTGAGGGTGTGAAAAATCTTTATCAAGCAATGGACACTCAGGATAAAAATCTTGAAGTCCATGCCTTTGAAATCCTTGGTTTTAAAAATTTATCAAAGGATGTTATTGACGTCTTGCGTCAGTGGGCTGGGTTGCTTTATGAGCCAGTTCTTGATGACCGCGTGCGTCCCATGCAACCAGGACATAGCGGTGTTTATGGTCGTGAAATGGCTGAGAAAATTCATAAAGAACTTCGAAAAGTAGGCGGTGTAACACCGCCCCAAGAATTTGTGTTCATGGACCGCGCCGCCGTTGGGGTAGGATCTCTCTGTATGCATTTGCGCGCCGAGGCTAATTGGTGTCAGATTTATCGTGAAATGACGACACCTGGGATGTCTTTGAAATCATTATAAAGGCTCAAAGAGGGTGTTGATATCATCGGCAGATAACTTATGATTGGTTCCTGCATTTTCGTCAAATATGCTTTTCGCGACGGAGCGTTTTTTATCTTGCATTTCAAGGATTTTTTCTTCAACGGCTGGATTCCACCAAGGGTCATAATGAATTACGGCATCGGCTGCTGTTAAATTTAAACCAGTTCCATCTGCCTTTAAACTAATGATGAAAAGAGGCACTTTACCTTTTTGAAAAGACTCCACTGGTGTTTTTCTGTCTTTGGTACTACCAGTTATTTTGACGTATTGAATATCTTTTTCAGCGAGACGTTTTTCTATGATTTTGATCATGCTTGTAAATTGTGAGAACAATAGGATTTTACGACCTTCTGCAATCATTTCTTCAAGCATGTTAAGGAGAGTTTCAAGTTTTGCGGATCTTTTGATGCTCTCGGCAGCCTTAATTTTTAAGAGGCTAGGATCACAACAGGTTTGACGCAATTTAAGAAGGGCGTCCAAAACTGTAATGTGGCTCTTTGCAAGGCCTTTTTGAGCAATGGCAGTAGCTACTTTTTTATGCATACTTATACGAATGGATTCGTATAAATCTCTTTGATCTTTATCCATTGAGGTGGTCCTAAATAATCGGACAGGGTGCTAAGCTTCATTGATTGATACAAAAGGAATAAAGAAGAATGACTCCACCCGCAAGAATTACCCTGCTACCTTAAAGGCAAAAGATCACACTTCAGAACTCAAAGAGCTCCACGCAAAAATAGGGGGGATGGTCATCGAAAGGGATTTTTTAGAACAAGCCTGGGGACGCTCGGGCATAAAAGGCGTCAAGAAATGATAGATCATGCTAATGACAATCTGTCCCTGATAAGGCAGTGCAATCTGTTGTCCCTCAGCCGCTCAACCTTTACTATAAGCCCAAAGGAGAGATCCTTTAAAACCTGAGCCTGATGCGCTTGATCGATGAA
>JAJRPZ010000036.1 GCA_024280495.1 Alphaproteobacteria bacterium | reverse complement strand
CCGCCTATCTTGAATTTCTTCAAAACTTAAGCCATCTTCCTTGGCCTGCCTTTCAATTTTATAAAGCTCGGCGATCAACTTGATGGCACCACAAGCGACGCCTTTTTTGGGAGTTACTTTGGTGATATCCACGTAACAGGCTCATGAACCCCATCTTTTTTAGTATTTTGAATTGTGTAAGTTGATCTCTATTGATTAAACAATGGAGATCAACTTACACAATTCAAAATACTAAAAAAGATGGGGTTCATGAGCCTGTTACCTTGAAATCCGACCAACACAAAATGGAGAAGAGCCAAAAAACTGATCTTGCAAACAGTATTAATTATGACTGAGATAATTAACCTACTTTTTTATAAGTAGTTTCAACTTGATCTGACACTGGTTTGTTTTGTTGCATTGTTTTCCAAACATCAATAACTTTATTTTTCAAGCAATCAGATGCTTTGAAAGAGACAGTTTTGCGAGGTGTGATTCTAACTTCTATGCCTGTTTTAGGATTACGCCCCACACGATCATTTTTTTGACGCACGGAAAAGCTGCCAAAAGCGGATAATTTGAGTTCACCATCCTTGACTATACTTTCTATCATTTCATTGAGAGTTGTATCCAGAATATTACTTGCATGTAGTTTTGGGATTCCAATTCCCTTGGCAAGGCGATTGCTAATTTCATCACGTGTAAGTGTTACGAGCTTAAGTGATTCTGATGACATTTTTTATAACTCCCAATGGATTCAAGGTAATGTTTCTTTAATAAAAAAAATGAGCAGGCAGATGATCAATTTTTTATAAGTTGACCCAAATATATAAAGGAATAGTTACTAAAACATTAATAACAAGACCCTTAGAGGGGTATTTTTGCAATGACTATATACTGAAAATAAGCGTAGAATTTTAGGGACAGCATTGTTATAAACAAGTATGACATTACTCATCAAAAATCCTCTGAACCTTCAAAATCAAACCCCCTTTCATTTGGGAGGCGTCTTAACGGCATCAGATGTGTTTGTCCTTTGTGATTTATATCATCAGCACAAAGGTCAGACTTTGACTATCATTGCAGAAGATGACGCAGATATGAAACGTCTCTCGGATCTTTTGAGTTATGTGTTGCCAGACATCCGTATTCTTTCATTCCCTGCTTGGGATTGTTTGCCCTATGATCGAGTATCACCGCGGAAAGATATTGTGGGGCAACGCTTAAAAACATTGCAAATCCTCCTAGAATCAGATGGTAAAAAACAACAAATAGTCCTGACGACCCCTGGCGCGTTTTTACAGCGCCTTACGCCAAAGGTTGATCTTATTGGTGAAACATTAACTCTAAAATCAGGGCAAATAATTACCATTGAAACCCTTGGGTCTTATTTAACCACCCAAGGATATGACCGTGTTTCAACGGTGCGTGAACCTGGTGAATACGCCATACGAGGCGGCATAGTTGATTTATACCCCTTATCTGAACAAACACCTTATCGATTGGATTTTTTTGGAGATGACATTGAGTCTCTCAAAACCTATGATCCCTTAACCCAACGCTCCCTTGAAAATCATTCCCTTCTCACCCTTGGTGGCACCCACGAACTTCACCTCACTGAAAAAACAATTCAGCGTTTTAGAACGCAATATCGAGATCGTTTTGCAACACATTTACCACAAGACGCTCTTTATAATATAGTGAGTGACGGTAAAAACCACCCAGGCATGGAACATTGGTTGCCGCTTTTCTACGATAAGCTATCCCACCTTTTAGATTATATTTCTGATCCTTTATTAGTTTTCACCCAAGGTACAGACCAAAGCTTTAACCATCGCCTTGACCAAATAAATGACCATTTTAAGGCGCGACAAGAGGCCTTAAAGGAAACCGATTCCAAAGGGTTTGACACATTTTTATTGTACAACCCCCTCAACCCTGATGAACTTTATCTAACGAAAGCTGAACTTGAAAAGACTAAAATAGAAACACCTTCTATTGCTCTCACTTCTTTTATCTCAGGACGAGAAAATTTCTCTCTGTCCCCTAAAACCCTATCGATTTTGCAAAACCCCCAAGGTATTTCCAAATATGAAACGTTAAAAGAGTCTTTAAAAGAAAAACTGAGGGAAGGTAAAAAAATCCATGTGTTTTGCCAAGGCGAAGGATCAAGGTATCAAATTATTGGCCAACTTCAAGATCTTGGATTTCTGAAGATTGAGGCAGTGGCGTCTTTTGAAGAGGGCCTCAAATGCCCTCGTAAACATGTTGCCTTTCATATTATGTCCTTGAGTCAAGGTTTTGAAACCGATGACACATTTTTTTTATCAGAACGTGAAATTTACGGAGAAATCCAAAAAAAAGTCCCTAAAAAAGCGAAAAGGTCCGATCTATTTATCGCCGAAGCATCCGCCCTTGCACCTGGAGATTTTGTTGTTCATGAAGAGCATGGCGTTGGTCAGTTCCAGGGTCTTCACACCATGGTTGTGGATCGTATTCCCCATGATTGCGTTAAGCTTATTTATGCTGGAGGCGATAAACTTTTCCTTCCCGTTGAAAACATTGACCTTATTTCTCGATATGGTGGCGAAGATACAAATGCGACACTCGATCGTTTAGGTGCCGTTGCGTGGCAAGCTCGCCGTGCGAAAGTTAAGAAACGCCTGGAGGAAATTGCAGATCATTTGATTGATATTGCGTCTGCAAGAAAGCTTAAAAAAGCACCTGTTTTTCATCCTGATAGCGGCCTTTTTTCAGAATTTGTTCACCGCTTTCCCTTCACTGAAACCGATGATCAACTCAGCGCCATCGAAGATGTTTTAGAAGATCTTGCCAAAGGGCAGCCCATGGATCGTCTTGTGTGTGGAGATGTTGGATTTGGAAAAACAGAAATCGCCTTACGTGCAGCCTTTACCGTTGCAGCATCTGGAAAGCAAGTGGCTATTGTTGCACCAACAACATTACTTGCCCGTCAACATTATCAAAACTTTAAAAAACGATTTGATGGGTTTGGTTTACGGGTCGAACAGCTTTCTCGTATGATCACACCCAAAAACGCAAAATTAATTAAGGAAAACCTCGTATCTGGTCACGTTGATGTGGTCATTGGCACCCATACGCTTCTTGCCGCCTCAACCAAGTTCAAGGATATTGGCCTGGTGATTGTCGATGAAGAACAGCATTTTGGCGTAAAGCAAAAAGAACGTTTAAAAGATCTTCAACGGGATATCCATGTTCTGACCCTCACGGCAACACCCATTCCACGCACTCTCCAAATGTCTCTAACGGGGGTTAGAGATCTTAGCATTATAGCCACTCCCCCCGTAGATCGCTTGACCATTCGTACATTTATCACTCCCTTTGATCCCATGTTGGTGGAAGAAGCCATCAGACGTGAACTTAATCGTAATGGTCAAATTTTTTATGTGTGTCCCCGTTTAAAAGATTTAGATGAGGTCCTGAAAAAACTTATCAAAATCAATCCCAATTATCGCATCGCCATTGCCCATGGACAAATGCCTACCAAAAACCTTGAAACCGTAATGGATGATTTTGCAGACCATAAATATGACATTCTTCTTTCAACGAATATCATTGAATCAGGAATTGATTTGCCAACGGTGAATACCTTATTTGTGCATCGCTCCGATCATTTTGGCCTGGCACAATTATATCAATTACGCGGGCGCATTGGACGTGGGAAATTGCGTGCTTATGCTTATTTAACCATTGATTCCCATGGTCAGCTTTCTAAAAATGCTCTGAAACGCCTTAACGTCATGCAAACCCTCGATACCCTTGGCGCAGGATTTCAACTGGCAAGCCATGACATGGATATTAGAGGTGCAGGTAATCTTTTGGGTCAAGAGCAATCGGGCCATGTGCGCGAGGTTGGCGTGGAATTATACCAACATCTTTTGGAAGAAGCCGTGGATAAAGCCAGATTTGCACGGGAACATCAACATGATGACACGTCTCTGGATAATCAATCATGGAGCCCTACTTTGAACCTTGGGGTTGCCGTTTTGATTCCAGAAACTTACGTTGCGGATTTATCCGTACGCATGGATCTTTATCGCCGTCTTGCAAGTTTTACAAGCCAAGAAGAATTAGATGAATTATCCCGTGAATTGGTGGATCGTTTTGGAGCTTATCCCTCAGAAGTTGATAACGTTTTGCGTGTGATGACCCTCAAGCAACAGGCTAAGGAAACGGGTGTATCAAAAATTGATGTGGGCACGAAAGGCATTGTTCTGAGATTTCATAAAGACACTGTTTCCAATCCACAAGCACTTCTCGAGTACATTCAAAATCAGCGGGGAATGGCAAAACTCAGACCAGATCATAGCCTCTTTTTTACACGCCATTGGGTGAGTTTGGATGAAAAATTTCAAGGCTGTCAGAAACTATTAACTGACTTGAAACTTCTTTAACGAGACTGCCACTTGGAATGCACCTTTTCAAAAATAAGCGCAAATGCCCCATTGCCGAAAACATTAGCTGAGGTCGCGATGGGATCAAAAAGAATATAGAGCGCTAATATAAGCGACAACATCTCTGGGGAAAACCCGAGGTAGGCTTCAAGTACAGGTAAAATAACAATCACGCCACCACCAGGTACTGCCGCTACGGAAAAACGCGCCAATACGAAGAAAAATGCAAACATCAAAAACTCTTGAGGAGATGGCATTGGCATACCAAATGATGAAAGAATTGCAAGTGCCAAAATAGATAAAGAAAAACAATCACCAATCATATGAATGTTTATACTAAGGGGAATAATGCCTGTTACAACGGTGTTCTTAGTCGTTCGTTCGGCAGCAGCAGTAATCAATGGCAGAGCAGAGGCACTAGACATGGTACTAAATCCAGTCATCACGGCGGGTAACATGACTTGAATGCGGGTCCGCCAGCGTTGAAAATTAAAACCACAACTGACTCCATATAAAATAATAATATATCCATAGGCAATACAAGTGATGGCCAAAAAAACCGCAAAATAATCTTGCACAATAATATCCAAAATTCCCTCATAATCCATTTTGAGAATAAACCCTAAAACAAAAATAGGAATTAAAGGTATAAAACATTTTCGTAAAAAAACCAGGGCCATATTCTGTAAGTTAAGGGCCGTATTTTGTAGGAAAGATATATTTAAAAAAGACACGATAAACCCACTAATAATCCCAAGAGCTAGGGCTAAATCATTTGAGATAAAAGAGGGAATATTAATATCCCAGAGAGGCTTTAAACTTTGATTGTTTTCTTGAAAAGGATGGATGGCCCCCAAAGTTTCCAAGGTTATCACCCCGAGAAAACCAGCTACTGATGTTGCAAAAAAATTAGAAATAACGACCAATGAAAAGGCAACCACTATAAAAGAAATTGCTCCTTTTTTAAGGGTTCCAATGCTGGCTGTCAAAAATGAAAAAATTAAAAAAGGAAGCACCATCAACAAAATACCTTTGATGGTTAAACTAATGGCATATAAGGCTGATTTAACCTCAAGAGATATAAAATCGCCAAACCATAAGCAAAGTATAATTTCCGTAATCAAGATCAAGGGCAATGTCAAATCACGAAAAGTTTTAAGAATAAAACGGGGCGGTTTTGTGCGGTTTTCTATCTCAAGCATTTTGAACTTTCCTTTTATTTATTAAAGGTAGTTTCAAATCTGATAAACGGCCTGGAAAAGTCATAATGAATTACCTTATTTTCCTATATAATTTTTCAAATACTTGGGCAAAGGTCCCGTGTCCCAACACATTAACGGGTGTTATTAAAGGATCAAATAATATATAGAGTGCTGTTATTAACGACAACATCTCTCCATTAAATCCAAGATAAGTTTCAAAGGCAGGTAGAGTCATCAAAACACCACCTCCAGGAACGGCAGCAACGGCAAATCTTGCCAAGGTAAAAAACAAAACAAACATCATAAAATTTACCAAACTTGGTAAAGAATGACCAAAGGCAATCAAGATAGCAATGGCCTGAATGGACATGGAAAAACAATCTCCAACAAGGTGAGAATTGATGCTAACGGGCACGACCCCTGGCGTGGATTCGTCTTTTGTATTTTTTTCAACGGCATCGATCACAAAAGGTAAAGTTGATGCGCTGGACATGGTTGTAAATCCTGTGACCATGGCTGGAACGAAATTTTTAAGACAAGATTTAAAAGATGTGATTTTGAAATCACATGCATACAGTAAAACAATACTGACACACGTAATGGCAACAGCTATAATTATCAAGGCAATGGGAAAGTAATTTCGAAAGACTGACGTCAAAATTCCGTCACTTTCCATTTTAAAAATGAACCCTAAAATAAAGAGGGGAAGCAAGGGAATAAAAGCTTTTTTCAAGAAATGAAGAGAGAAATAATGGGCTTGATGAAGAATTTTTTTCCCCATGTTAACATTAAAAATAGAGACAAGAAGACCTGCAATCAACCCCAACAAGAGAGCTTTATCATTTTCAATTAAGGGTGATAAATCAAAGGACCATACGGGCATCAGACCTATTTTTTCAGACAAAACAGGGGCTATGAACCCCACTTTTTCTAGGACAAAAAGACCGAGACTCCCCCCAATAAAAGTAGCAAAGAAATTCGATAAAAATATCATGAGAAAAACGAGGGCTATATAACGAAAGGCACCCTGTTTCAAACTCCCAATACTATTTCCTAGGAAGGAAAAAATAACAACAGGAAGGGTAAAAAGCAATATTTCTTTAATGGAAAGGCTAATGGCAAGGGAGATAGATTGAATTTGTTGCGGCACATAATCCGCAAAGAGTAAAATCAAAATAATTTCTGAAATTAAAATTAGAGGAATTTTAAAATCCCGTAAAAAAGGCGTCATCATATTAAATATCTCATTTGAACTAAGAAAATGACTCTACAGTCCCATGGCATGTTTTGTCAGTTTTTTTTTCAAAAATAGGATCCTATTTGCCATCTTAAGGCCCGTGTTCCTCAAATGCCCCAGGGTTTTTTGGTCATTCGAAAATAAGCGCACCAAACCATGGCACATGGACGTCATACTTAAAACGTCACTTTTTCGACTTTTCTCATAAGCTTTTAATAGGGACAATGACCCTAAATCTATTCCTAAGGATCGAGCCTTTTCCAAGGTGTTGGCAAGGGCTTCTGCATCACGTAACCCAAGGTTAAATCCTTGACCAGCAACTGGATGAATGGCATGGGCCGCATCTCCAATAAGGGCAAGGCGATGGGCAGTGTAATTTTCAACCAACGTCATATCCAGTGGAAATAACCATCGATTTCCTGTGATATTAATAGTTCCAAGGATGCTTTGAAAATGGGTTTCTAATTCCTTTGATAAGTCTTCATTGGAAAGGGTGTAAAAATAATCGGCACGGTCCCCTTTCAAACTCCAAATACAACCAGAATGATGGCTACCATCAGGCGTTGTTTTCATGGGCAAAATAGCGAGAGGGCCTGCTTTTAAGAAATGTTCATAGGCCGTTTGGTTATGAGCTTTTTCATGGTCCAACAAAAACACCAAAGCTTTTTGATCATAAGGCACCTGTTTTGATTTAATACCGACTTGATGACGCACAAAAGAATTTTTTCCATCGCACGCAAGGATAAGAGGTGACTTTAAAAGGTGTTTTTCAAGGGTAACTTCTGCATGTCCTGCCTCAAAAGAAACCCCTTTCACCTCATGGGGGGCAAATAATGTGAAATTATCAAAAGATTTCAAACGCTCAAAAACTGTTTTTCTAAAATGCCTTGTTTCGATATTGTATCCCATGGCGGGCATATCAACTATTTTCTGGCCAGACTTAAGGTTACCCATCACATCATTGGCGCAGTAATGAAGACCGTTTTTAGGATTAGATACCCCCGAGGCATGGGTTGCCTCTGACGTTACATAAATATCCGTAATAGGTTCAGCTACACTTTCAAGATCACGCCATATATCAGCGTTCTCTAAAATAAGTTTGGATCCATAAGCATAGGCGAATGTACGTCCGTCAAAATCTGCTTTGAGCACGTCTTTGTAATCAAGTTGATCCACGAGGGCTACGGAAAAATCACGCTGACACAAAAGAAGGGCTGTTATGAGGCCAACAGGCCCTCCACCAATAATAACAACATCATGTTTCTGACTTTTCAATTCCTTTTGAT
>JAJRPZ010000035.1 GCA_024280495.1 Alphaproteobacteria bacterium | reverse complement strand
GCTGGACATGCAGAGCTTACAAAAAACCTTGGTGCCAAGATTTACTTTGCAAAGCCTTATGCGTCGTGGCAGAGGGGCTTGAATGAGCATACAAATGGGCTGATTAGACAGTACTTCCCTAAAAAGACCAGACCAAAAACTCAAATGACGCACTTCACATGTGAAGGGGCCAACTATAAAATGGGGATATTTAAGATTAAGGCAACTCGAAGACAGAAAGAAATATAAGTATTTTCCGCTGTTAAATACTGTGTTACCATTTACTTGATGAATCTAATATAAGGTAAGATGTAACCATGTCATCGACAACCCCACAAAAGAAAATAACGTCTAAAGTTGTTTCTAAGATGTCGATAAAATCTCGTCATCAGAGAGTGCAATCTTCCGATGAGCCTAAGCAGGTTCTATCATCTGCCTCCACCTTAACGTCAATGACTCAACTTTCCTCATCTTCTACGTCTAAGACTTTATCACCAGTCAATACGGACAAAAAGAAACTTCCCGTGAAATCCATTGGGATGGTTTTAAAGCAAGTTCGCGAATCAAAATCTATTAAGGTTATTGAAATCAGTCGGCGTTTACGCATTAGCGAACGTTATTTACATGGCATTGAATCCATGGATGCGGCTTCCCTTCCTGAAAAAGTTTATGCCCTTGGTTTTGTGCGTTCTTATGCACAACATCTTGGAGTGGATCCTGAAAAATCTTTACAGCAATTCAAGCTCGAAATTTATAATGCAAAGCCTTTTGCTTCTGACTGTTTTAATTCTGAAAAAAAACTCAGGTGCCCTATGCCCGTTGATCGCACACACATGCCATCTGCAAAAATTATGATATTTTCAGCCCTTGTAGTTTTTTCTTTTCTTGTTATTTGGGCATATTTAAATCAACAAAAAAGTTCAAATTTTATTATTGAGGATGAAATCGCGAATTTATTAAGTAGGTCGTCCGATATTATCCCAGAAACCAAACCGTCAATAACTCCTTCACCAATACTGTCCTTTATCCCAAGCACTCCTACCTCA
The DNA here is from genome assembly GCA_024280495.1 of Alphaproteobacteria bacterium. Lineage (GTDB taxonomy): Bacteria > Pseudomonadota > Alphaproteobacteria > Caedimonadales > UBA9215 > UBA9215. Next base: position 1,846 of record JAJRPZ010000035.1, on the reverse strand, counting down.
AGTTCTCCTTTACTTCTAAGGCCAAAGGAAATGATATTTACAAAGGCTCCCATGTCTTTTCAAAAAAAGAAACTGTTACTGGAATAAATCCTCAGAGGTAAAAAATTTAGGTGCGGAAATTTTACTGACATTTACAAAATAATAATTCAGTATCAAAACATTCGTTACATTGGAGTTGTTAACCGTGTTATCTCCCCTCAAAATGATCCGAAATTTTTTACGCCTCGAGGCTTCTGCTGGTATTTTATTAGGGGGAGCAGCTCTTATTGCCTTACTCCTTAATAATTCTCCACTTGCCTATCTCTATGAATATTTTCTACATTTGCCCGTACATGTGACCGTTGGTACTTTTTCCATTGAAAAATCTCTATTGCATTGGATCAATGATGGTTTGATGGCTATTTTCTTTTTGCTTATTGGCCTTGAAATTAAGCGTGAAGTTCTAGAGGGACAGCTATCTTCCAGAGATCAAATTAGTTTGCCAGCTTTAGCAGCTATGGGCGGTCTTATAGTTCCTGCTCTTATTTATATCTATATTAATTGGGGTGATGAAAAGGCTCTTGAGGGGTGGGCTGTCTCTTCTGCAACTGATATAGCATTTGCCTTGAGTATTCTTATGATTTTAGGATCTCGTATTCCTCAGTCCTTAAAAGTTTGCTTGATGGCCATTGCTATTTTGGATGACCTGGCAGCCATTATTATTATTGCCTTATTTTATACGGACAATTTGTCTCTTTTTTCCCTAGGTATTAGCAGCATTGCCTTTTTAATTCTCTTTATTTTAAACATAATGAATGTTCAAAAAATTGCACCTTACATGGTGGTGGGATTATTTCTTTGGGCTTGCATTTTGAAATCTGGTGTTCATGCAACTTTGGCAGGTGTTGCACTAGCTATGTTTATTCCCTTGAAAGATTCAAAAAACGAAAATGAAGACCCTCCATTGCATCAATTGGAAAATGGCTTGCATTCTTGGATCGCCTATGGAATATTACCTCTTTTTGCCTTTGCCAATGCAGGAGTTTCCCTTAAAGGAGTAACCCTGGATTTATTTCTCGAGCCCATTACCCTTGGTATTGCGGTTGGCTTATTTTTGGGAAAACAAGTTGGCGTCATGGGATTTACTTATCTTGGTCAACATCTTAATATTTGCGTCCTGCCAAAGGATGTAAATTGGACACAGTACTATGGAATGGCACTTGTGACTGGTGTTGGATTTACCATGAGTCTCTTTATTGGGACGCTGGCCTTTGATGACCCTGGAACGCAAACGGCTGTGCGCCTTGGAGTTCTTTCGGGCTCCCTTGTATCAGGCGTTCTAGGGTATATCGTTTTGCGTTTAAGTTCTCCTCAAAAACAAACGGAACAGCATTAAAAAAAATGAATTTACTCAAATACAAGAATCAGACTTGAATTTTTCAGTTCTTTTTGCCAAAATAGCATCACTGATGTGATGGGAAATAGTTTAGCGGTAGAACTCCCGCCTCTGGAGCGGGCAACCTAGGTTCGAATCCTGGTTTCCCAGCCACGTTCAGTTTATTTTAACTATTATTATCCTACAGAGCATATCTATCTGAGCTATGACCGAAAGTTGTGTATGAGAGCTCAAGCGGCATCTCTCATGTCCTGATCAATGTTGATTAAAGCGATGCCATCCACGAATTTAACTCCGGTAATGACTTCGCCCAAGCGCTTAAATCCGGCAATTCTGTGCCAACGCTTTCCTGCACTTTCGCACAGCTTAAAGACCATGGTCAAGATCGTCTTTCTAGAAAAGCACCCTTTAACTTTTTTTGTCCGATGCCGAACCGTTGCGAAGGTTGATTCTATGGGGTTTGTCGTTCTT
>JAJRPZ010000034.1 GCA_024280495.1 Alphaproteobacteria bacterium | reverse complement strand
TGGGACAAAACTTGAAATATGATATGCGCATGATGTTGCGCTATGGCATTGAAATCGCCTCCTACGAGGATACCATGGTGATGTCTTATTGTGCCGATGGAACAAAGCATAGCCATGGACTTGATAGCCTTGTTGAGACAAAATTTGGCCATGAAATGTCGAAATTCAAAGAGGTCATGGAGGCCCTTAAGAAAGACTATTCTGAAAAGGATTTACCCACTAAAAATCTTGATTTTTCTTATGTACCTTTGGATAAGGCTTGTGATTATGCAGCGGAAGATGCGGATTATACGTTGCGTCTTTTTCACCTTTTAAGGGCAGATCTTCACGCCACTCAAAGTTTTGATGTTTATAAAACTCTGGATCTTCCTATGGTCAAGGTTTTGGCACTCATGGAACATAAGGGAATTATAGCAGATCCTGTAATGCTTCAAAAATTAAGTGCTCATTTTGAAACTCACCTGGAAAAACTAGTCATTGATATTCACAAGCTTGCGGGAAGTGACTTTAATATAGGGTCTCCAAAACAATTGGGAAAAATTCTTTTTGAGGATATGGCCATAGAGGGTGGCAAGAAAAGTAAAACTGGTGCCTATACAACGGGGGTGGATGTCCTCGATAAACTTGCAGCAAATGGTCATGAAATAGCAGAAAAAGTTCTTTCTTGGCGCCATTATGCAAAACTTAAAAGTACCTATGCCGATGCATTGCTCAATGAAATATCTCCCGAGACCAAACGTGTTCATACGACTTATGGGTTAACAGTAACATCCACTGGACGTTTATCTTCATCGGATCCCAATCTTCAAAATATTCCCGTTCGTACCCATGAAGGACGTGAGATTCGCAAAGCTTTCATCGCACAGGAAGGTTATAAACTTGTTTCATTCGACTATTCTCAAATTGAATTGCGTCTCTTGGCCCATATGGCTGACATGGATTCATTGAAAACAGCCTTTAAGGAAGGAAAAGACATTCACGCCATTACGGCCTCTGATATTTTTGGCATCCCACTTGAAGAAGTTGATGGGGGGACCAGGCGATCTGCCAAAGCCATTAATTTTGGTATTATTTATGGTATAAGTGCCTTTGGTTTGGCCCGTCAATTGGGTATATCACGGGGTAAAGCAAAGCAACACATCGAAACTTATTTCGAAAAATATCCTGGTATTCGTCGTTTCATGGAATCAGAAAAACACAAAGCCCGAGAACAGGGATATGTGGAAACCATGATGGGAAGAAAATGTTATATTAAGGGTATTCAAGATAACAGTTCCATGCGCCGTGCTTTTGCGGAACGTCAGGCTGTCAATGCGCCTTTGCAAGGAGCTTCTGCTGATATCATCAAACGCGCTATGATCTCCCTTGGTCCCATTTTAGAACATTATAATAAAAGTTCAAAGCCCACAGTAACTTTGTTACCAACTACTTCGGCCCTAGAGTTTAATGCCTCTGAACCCAAGACAAAAAAACCACAAATGGACCTATTTGGGGGGACTATGCCTGCTGGGGTTCAATTGGGTATGCCAGAAAAAAAAGAAAATTTAAAAAAGAAACAAACAATAATCACTTCAGACACTTTTTGTCCCATTGTTGGCCCCTATGGTGTAACTAAAAGCCTTCTCATTGGCGATAATGTACGTCTTCTTTTGCAAGTTCACGATGAACTTATTTTCGAAATAAAAGAAGACATCATAGATGAGATAGCACCTCAAATTCAAAAACACATGCAATCCGTCGTGCATCTAGATGTACCACTGGTAGTAGAGTGGGGCATTGGGTCCAACTGGAATGATGCGCATTAAAGTCATAACGTAAAAATGATTAACTACTTCTCTCTTGCTTTATTTCACCAAAAGCTTTAAGAAGTTTCTCTCTTCGGGACTGAGGTTTTGATCTGATTCCAGAAGGTTTTTTGCAAGGCTTCGGGCATGTTCTAATCTGTTGTTTTTGCTCATGAACCTGATGTAGGCATCCTTTGCAAAGAGGGGGAGATCATATTCTTTTCCCCATTTTGAAAGGTCTTTAGAAAAGCGTTCTCGTTTTTTTTTATCCCTTGAAAGTATTATGGCATGGGCAAGCCAGCGCCATTTTTCCTTTGGGTTTTTAGTGGAATATCTCTCAAGGTAATCAACGCAAAGGGGCGTTAATTGGGGCGCATATCCATAATAAAATGTCATTAAAAAGGGCAACAAAATTCGAGAGTTTTCAAGTTTTTCAATAACATCAACCCAGGATTGGATGGTTTTAGGGTCATATTCAGAAAGAGGCATCTTTTGTCCATTTGAATCACCTAAGTTCATAAAATCAAGGGTGTGAATATAGTAAAAAAGGTCAGAATTGTAATTTTTTTTGAGGGCAGTTAACCCCAGGGGAGGTGTTTGCATTTGTTGGTCATGGGAGGCTATGGGCATTTCCATGGAAATTATTAATCTTATGATCATAAGGGTAAAAATCAAGAACATGGACGAGGGTCTTTGTGATCAAAAAGAATAAGAAAAATAAGAGGGAGAGATAGTGAGACACAAT
>JAJRPZ010000033.1 GCA_024280495.1 Alphaproteobacteria bacterium | reverse complement strand
CTTTGTGGTCCGTGAAAACATCATGAAATGGAGAAGTTTGTTTACCGCTTCTAACCAATTTACCTGGGCATTTAGGACATTCATTATTTTGGTTTTCAGAATGCAATTTTAATTTGTCATTAAGGACGTTATCTTGAATTCCTTTTACTGCTTAAAGTTGCAGCTCCATTCCCATGGTGAAATCCAAACAATTTGTAGGTGCTGTAATTTCTGACTCAATTATCATTTCCTCTTGGAGGATATCTTCAGGATTATTACTTTTAAATGTCTGGTAAATTACTCGGTAGCACATGCTCATTTTAAGGGGCCTTATATCTAATTGATACAATCTACCATATCACATAACTCCACTAAAATCACTCAGTTCATTACACTTCCATCCGCTTTAGGGTAGCCACATCATAAATGATTGGGGCTTTTTTTGTTACGTAAAAAGGCTGTTTTTGGAATCACGATATTATCGACGATCACCCATAAAGCGTAATAAATAAATAAACAGGTTGATAAAATCAAGATACAATTTCAGCGCACCTATAACCGCATAATTTTCCGCAAGGTCGCTTTGACCAACTTGATAATACATCAGTTTTAATTTCTGCGTGTCATAGGCAGTAAGACCAACGAATATCAGCACGCCAAGCAAAGAAGTGATGAACATTAAAGCGGAGCTTTGAAGGAACATATTCACAACGGATGCTATAACGAGGCCAATTACTCCCATCATGAGAAAGGATCCCATTCCCGTCAAATCGCGTTTTGTTGAATATCCATAAAGGCTCATGGCACCAAAAGTGATGGAGGTGATGAAAAACACACGGGAGATACTTTCAAAGGTATAGGCCGCGAAAATTCCCGAAAAGGTTAGGCCGCTAAGGGCGGCATAAGCAAAAAATGTAATTTGTGCCGTACGGGTTGGCATTTTTGTAATCCGCGCAGACAAGTAAACAACGGCACCGATTTGTGCAATGAACAGACCCCAAAATAAAATAGGATTACCCATGATAGCCATGAGAAGTTGTTCGTTAGAGGCAACAAAATAGGCAATCACGCCAGTAATTCCAAGCCCAATTGTCATGTAGTTATAGATTTTAAGCATATAGGCGCGTAGACCCTGATCCACATCGGTTCTGGATGCAGATCTTGAGTGAACTGAACTATCGTAATTTTTTTGCATGATTAAATTCCTTTAAGTATTTGTCCCTATTATACATTTTATTTTAGTATTTAGCGACAAAAAAGGCAAAGCTCTTCTTGGAATTGAGACAAAGAAAGGTCACCTGCCTTAAAACGTTTTTCAATGAGCATCACATGGCGAAGGGCATGGGCGGCGAGTTTTTCAGTCCAGATTTTTTCAACTTTTTGAAAGAGGTTTTTTGTTGTAAAAAAAACGGGCTTTTTCATGGCGGCCATGGCTAAAGCTGCGGATCCCGTATATTTTCTGTTTGCCATAAAATCACAGAAAGTCATGAGTTGACGTGACAACGAACGTAAAATTAAATAGGGTTCAGCTTCAAGTAAAGACGTGTCTGCATTTTCAAGAATTTTTTCTTTGTTGCGCTCGAGGAATCCAGAAATCAGTAAATCAATATTGAGCTTTAAGGATCCGTTCACAAGATTTTTAAGGTTCTCAAGGGAAATATCACTTTCTGTTGATAAATAAAGATCAAGTTTATCCATGTCCGTCAAAAGAGAAATCGGTGATCCAGCGTAAGTTTCTACAAGAATATCAATGTGTTCGGGAGAAAGAGAAAGGGATCTTTTTTTGAGGTTATGATTGACCACCTGCCTTAACAGACCAATGGATAAATCATAAGAGGGGACCGAACCAAGGGTGGGTTGATTTTGGAAATGGGTAACTAATTTTATTTTGGAACCCAAATTTCCAGCGACAAAAATAAGAAAATGTCTATTATCGGGAGAGTCATCAACGATACTGAGAGCTTCTTTGATTCTCTCAAAATCACGACCTGTGATACCGCGGCAAAGGGTTATCTTTTTCTCTCCACTGACGTCAAAAAGACCAGGTTCAGACCCCGTATCAATATCAAGAAGGCTGGGAGCGTTTATTATTTTATAACCAGATTTTTTCAATGCTTCGATGGTAAGGTCTAGATGAAATTGCAAAGCACTCTCATCATTTCCATAGAACAAAAGGCCTTGATGTTTATCAAAGCCATTTGAATGGAGGTAGGAATGTATTTGATTAATGCGCATGGCTTGATTGGTTATCCAACGGTATATGGTGGGTGGGTTCATTTGAAAAAGTTAAAGACTCTTTATTATCGCCCCACTTTTTAAAATAGCTTGCCAACATGAGGTGAACGTCGTCTGCAACAAGTTTTAAAGCTCTTGCGATGGCATCTCGCTGTGCAACGGTGCCAGGATAACCTGGTTCTTGGGCAGACCTTCCTATGGAAAAGGAAGTTATGCGCGTGATGGCGTCTTCATAGAGCCGTTGTTTTTTATGAATGTTGTTTTTTATGGCGTTAGGTGCTTTAGATAAATAAATATCAACGGTTGCAGTGATATTATACCTTTGAGAAGTACCGTCGCGACGCAATGAGGTTATTTCTTTTTCAAGTTTCAAATCTAAATCTAAAATCATTTCTGGAGACAATGGCTCTCCAGAAGGGTTCAATTTATCCAGCAAGTGGTTGCGCAAAATTAAACCTTCTCGATGGGGGAGTTTTGCAATCTGAATACCTTCAAGTTTTTCTTGAACATTGACATTGTTAAGGGTTGCGTCTGGCCCATGGAGAGGGGTAAAACCACAACCTGATACAAGTGCCATGAAAAACACGCAAGAAAAAAAATTAGGTAACGACAATGTTCACAACCTTTCCAGGGATGACGATAATTTTTTTAATAGTCTTGCCTTCAGTAAAACGCGTAACGTTCTCGTGCGCAAGGGCCATTGTTTCAATTTCTTTTTTGCCTAGGGATTTAGAAAGCTCCATGGTACCCCGAAGTTTACCGTTGATTTGGATGGCTTGGATATAGGAGTCTTCCTCAAGAAGAGAGCTGTCGGCTGTCGGCCAACTTGTATCCACAATGGCTTTTTTACACCCCAATTTCTGCCAAATTTCTTCTGTAATATGGGGAGCTACGGGATTTAAAAGTTGAATCAATGTGGAAAAAGCTTCTTTTAAAACGCTTTTATCTATAGTCCCATTGTTCTCAGCCTTGGCAAGGTCATTACTAAAGGTACGTAGGGTTGATATATAGGTGTTCAGCGCAATGCATTCTAAATGCCGTGTAGCTTGGGCGATAGCTTTATGGGTTACGCGGCGCAAATCCAATGATGCCTTGTTAAGGTTCAAAGGTATGTCTGAATTAACTTTAACCAAAATAGGAAGGCTATTTTGAGCTTGACGCCAAATCTTAGAAAGATATTTCCAAGTACCCTGCACTCCACTTTGTGACCATTCGAAATCACGTTCAGGCGGGCTGTCAGAAATAACGAACATACGGGCTGTATCCACACCATATTCATCAATAATATCCTGAGGTTCAACGGTATTTCGTTTGGATTTACTCATCTTTTCAGAACGCCCAACGGTAACGGGCGTCTTTTTTTGAGCATGAACAGGTGTTGGCCCATCAAAGCGCACCTCGTCGGGATAAAGCCATTTTCCTTGGTCATCTTTATATGTTTCGTGACAGACCATCCCTTGGGTCAAAAGAGCTTTAAAGGGTTCTTTAACATTATGGTAGCCACATTTATTAAGGGCGCGTGTGAAAAACCTTGAATATAAGAGGTGGAGGACTGCATGCTCAACGCCTCCAATATATTGGTCAACTGGGAGCCATTTAGCCACAATATCACCGTCAAAAGGTTTGTTTCTGGGTTGAGAAATAAAACGATGAAAATACCAAGAAGACTCGAAAAAAGTATCCAGAGTATCAGTTTCTCGAATCGCTTTTCCAGAACAAGATGGACAGGTGGTATGTTTCCATGTTGGATGGTGATCAAGGGGGTTTCCAGGTTTATCAAAGGTTACATCCTCTGGCAATATCACGGGGAGGTCTGCTTTTGGGACAGGGACGGTGCCACAGGTATCACACTTAATAAAGGGGATAGGACAGCCCCAATAACGTTGTCTTGAAATCCCCCAATCACGCAAACGATAAGTGGTGGCCTTACGCCCTATTTTTTTTTCTTCAAGGGTCGCGAGGGCTTTGATTTTAGCTTTGGCACAGGTGAGGCCATCCAAAAATTGTGAGTTAAAAATCACGCCGTCATCTGTGAAGGCAGTATCTAAAATTTCCCCACGTTTTTCAGGGCGCGCAGACTGTACAACAGGGCGTACGGGAAGGTTGTATTTTCGTGCGAAATCAAGGTCCCGTTGGTCGTGAGCAGGGCAAGCAAAAACAGCCCCCGTTCCATATTCCATTAAGACAAAATTCGCAACATAAATAGGAAGCTTGAGAGACCTATCAAAAGGGTGACTAACCTCAAGACCCGTTGGCATACCTTTTTTTTCGGCTTTTTCTAAGGCTTCTTCTGAAGTTGCTGATTTATTGCAGTCATCAATAAAGGCCGTGAGTTCTGAGTTTTCCTTGGCGCATTTTTCTGCCAAGGGATGATTAGGGGAAATTCCAATGAAAGAGGCGCCGAAAAGGGTGTCTGGTCTTGTGGTGAATACCTCTATCTCTTTGATGGATTCCATTGGGGTTACTAAGGGAAAGTTCACATAAGCTCCAACGGATTTTCCAATCCAATTGCGCTGCATGGTAATAACTTTTTCTGGCCACTGTTTTAAGGTGTCTAATCCATCCAGTAAGTCATCGGAAAAATCAGAAATTTTAAGGGACCATTGTGTCATTTTACGACGCTCAACAAGGGCGCCAGATCGCCATCCACGACCATTTTCCACTTGTTCATTGGCAAGAACTGTATTTTCAACGGGATCCCAATTGACAAGACTTTCCTTTTGATAAAGTAAGCCTTCTTTGTAGAAATCAAGGAGAATTTTTTGACCTTGCCCATAATATTCAGGGTCACATGTTGCAAATTCTTTGGACCAATCAAATCCAAAACCAAGGCGTTGGAGCTCTAATCGCATGGTTGTGATGTTTTCGTAGGTCCATGTCGCAGGGTGCACATTGTGTTCAGACGCTGCATTTTCAGCGGGCAATCCAAAAGCATCCCAGCCCATGGGGTGGAGAACATTAAAGCCTTTAGCACGTTTATAGCGAGCAATAATATCCCCAATCATATAGTTACGCACGTGCCCCATGTGAAGACGTCCAGAAGGGTAAGGAAACATTTCTAGAACATAATAAGAAGGTTTATCAGAGGTCAACTCGGTGTTAATTTCAAAACTCTTTTGGTCTTGCCAGTATTGACGCCATTTGTATTCTGTTAAGTGAAAATTATACGGTTCTAAAGATTTTTCTGTCATGGTGATCACTTTTAATTTTTTTTACGGTTGCTCTTTAAGAGGCGGGCCTTCATAAGGATGGCATCCTCAAGGTCTTGAATGGATTTATTTGATATGGAGGAACTCACCCACCGACCATTCTGACGTATTTCCTTAAAAATAGAAATGGTTAAACCATCGGCACGAAGCATGCGATCCAGTATGCGAACATTCACTTTAAAACGTTCTTTGGGAATTTTAGGGATTACATGCCAATCAGTTATGATCACACCGCCAAAAGGATCCACTGATTTTAGGGGCATAAAAGAAATGGTGCTAAGGGTTGCACGCCACAGGTAAGTATTGACGCCAATGCCCACATCGGGCTTCTTACCCATGTTGTTGTCGCCACCAAATAATAAGGTATCTTCGCCAAAAAATTTACCGTAACCTTTATATAGTCGATCGCGTTTGGAAATAATTTCTTCATCATTATTGATATTCAAGTCCTTGGCACACCCCCATAAGGTCAGAACAAAAGGAAAGGAGAGAATAAAAAAGAATGGTATACGCATAAAAGTGCTTTCGTTAAGTATTATTAACTCATATTTCTTTATGAAACGAATTCTGATAATGGTCAAGAAAAATGGGGGCGTAATATTAATCAAAAAACCTTTCGTAAGACACGTTTTATGGTCACTCGTTATCAAGAATATGAGATTCAGAATCAAATTCCAAACAAAGGGCTAGCACCTTTTCTCTCACTGTTTTGAAATCACCTTGGTTCGAAGTTGTAATAGCAATGCGTACCCCCCGACACTGATCCTTTATTCCATGGGGATAGCTTCCTATTTCAACATGGGGATAAGCATCTTGAATAGCATGAAGTCCTGGTGCTAAACGACTTTCATAGATCTTGCATTCAATAATGGATTTAAAGCGCACGATCCCCTTTGGAATCATTGTAAGGGCATGATCAAACATGGTTTGCATAATATAAGGAATGCCCGCCATAACATAAACATTTTCCACAACAAAACCTGGGGCTGCCGTTTCATCATTGTAAATTAATTGCGCCCCTTCAGGCATCATAGCCATACGTCCCCGTGAATCCATGAGGTTTTCTTCACCGTATTTAGCTTTTAAAATTTCAAAAGCTTCTTGATGCTGAATATATTTTCTATTAAAGGCAAGTGCCATGGTTTCAGCCGTAATGTCATCGTGGGTTGGTCCAATTCCCCCCGTTGTAAAAACATAGGTAAAGCGTTTGCTATAATCGCGCACCACACGAATAATTTCTTTTTGACTATCAGCTATTACAACCACTTCCACTAGATCTACTCCATGAGAAAAAAGCTTTTTAGCAATATAATTCATGTTTTTATCAGTTGTTTGCCCAGATAAAAGCTCGTTCCCTATGAGAATGATACCAGCCGTTGCACGTACCATTAGAGGGGTTTTTTCAGAAGAGGCTTGAGGCATTGTCTTGATCATGGCATATTTTTATTACATTTTTTTATAGTTTACCTGAAAGACAATTTTATGCAATTCCCCTCTCCTCTTATCCAAGGGACTCTTATTAAACGCTACAAACGATTCCTTGCAGACATAACCCTTGATTCTGGAGAAGAAGTCACAACCCACTGTGCTAATTCTGGATCCATGCTGGGCCTCAAAGAAGAAGGGTCTAAAGTGTGGGTAACTAAGATTCCCGATGAGAGTAAACGCAAATTTCGTTATGACTGGCACCTCATTCAAATCCCTGGATCCACTGAGCGCGTCGGCATTAACACATCATGGCCCAATCACCTGGTAGAAGAAGCCCTTAAAGCTAAATCTATTACCCCCCTTACGTCCTACCATAATTACAAACGAGAAGTGAAATACGGTCAGCAAAATTCTAGAATTGATTTTCTGCTCACAGAGGAAAATTTGCCAGATTGTTATGTGGAAATTAAAAATGTAACGTTGAAAATTGACAACACCCTCCAATTTCCAGATTCCGTGACAGCCAGAGGAACAAAACACCTGGAAGAGCTCATACATATGAAAGATCTTGGTCATCGCGCCGTTGTACTCTATATCGCACAACGAACTGATGCGCCATTTTTCAAGGTGGCTGATCACATCGATCCAACCTATGCTAAAATCTCCATCCTTGCTAAAGAAAAAGGTGTGGAGTTTTATTGCTATACTTGTGATATAAATGATGAAGAAATTAAAATCGCAGCACCCTTATTGATTAAAGGATAATTACGAAATGTCACTACCCAAAAATCACTCCCTTTATATTGAACGCCTCAGCCGTCAAGATGGACAAGAAATTCGCATTCATAATGCTGCTGGGTTTGAGGGAATGCGTGCTGCTGGTAAATTAGCCTCACAAACCTTAGACTACATCACGCCCTTTGTTGTGGAGGGGGTGACAACGGAAAAACTAAATCAATTATGTCACGACTTTATCCTTGAGAATAAATCAATACCAGCCCCTCTTAATTATCGAGGGTTTCCAAAATCCATTTGCACCTCAGTAAATCACGTGGTTTGCCATGGTATACCAACGGATCAAAAAAAACTTAAAAAGGGGGATATTCTCAATATTGATGTTACCGTCATCTTAGATGGTTTTTATGGCGATACCAGCCGTATGTTCACCATTGGTAAAATAAGCCTTCTTGCACAACGCCTCATTAATGTAACATATGACTCTTTGATGAAATCCATTGATATGGTGCGTCCTGGCGTTACCCTTGGTGACATTGGTCATTGCATCCAAAGCCATGCCGAATCCCATGGGTTCTCAATTGTGCGTGAATTTTGTGGCCATGGTCTTGGTCTTGTGTTTCATGATGCTCCTGAAGTAGTTCATTTTGGACGCCCTAACACGGGAGTCATTCTTGAAGAAGGAATGTTTTTTACAATCGAACCTATGATTAATGCAGGAAAACCTGGTACAAAAATTCTTCGGGATGATTGGACTGCCGTCACCCGTGACAAGAGCCTTTCTGCTCAATTTGAACATTCCTTGGGAGTTACCGCAACAGGCGTCGAGGTCTTTACTAAGAAAATATAATTCTAAACTAGATAGAGTCATTCCAAAATTAAACTACTATATACCATCAGCACCTGCCCCACCTGGGATCAAAACAGTTGCTGTTTTATCTTATTTTATTTTTTAAAGGGTTAGAATTTGTTCTATATCGAAAATCATTTCTTTATGGGCTGTGTGGCAATAGGCCTTGAGTCCTTGGTATTTTTTTCCTCGAAAACTCATCTCTGAAATATCTAGGGGATCAATAAGCCGTTCACTTTGGGTGCCATTTTTACGCAAATACATAATTTTTATTTCTGAACCCTCTTCTATGGCCTGGGCAAGACTATACATTTTATCATTCACAGAATGCACTTTGTTGGCTTGATCTTTGAGGCTCTTAAAAATATAAGACGTTACTCGTTGATCAGTTTTAATGTGACGAGATGTAATAGGGTGGCGCAGTACGAGCCCATCAAGGGATGTACAGCGACTCAAAGCAACATAGGTTTGACCTGCTGAAAATACCTGGTGACCGAGATCAATAACGGCATGTTCAAAAGTTTTTCCTTGGCTTTTATGAATGGTCATTCCCCAGGCAAGCTTAAGGGGATATTGAGTAAAACTCCCTACGGTCTCGCTTTGAATTTTTTCCTCATCAAGAATGTATTTGTACATTTCCCACGTATATGGGGTGATATTTACGCGTTTACCATTGTCAAGTTCAACCCTAATATAAGTTTCATGGTCATGGTTTTCGGCAATGCGTAAAACCTTAGCCATAGTGCCATTAATCCAACGCTGTTTTGGATCATTATTCAACAGCATGATTTGTGCACCAATTTTTATTTTCAACTCAAGGGGAGCAGGTAAATGTCCTTCTTTGAACTCTCCTTTCTTTTCACCATCAAAAAGGCGATATTTTTTATCAATACGACCTAAGCATTTTTCATTTAAAGCATCGGCAGCTTTATTGGTAGGCGTTAAATAAACTGTGAGATCTGATTCATCAAAATCCGATTCAGGTTGGTAGCGCTCATTAAGGCGCACTAACTGTTCTTTTGAAACGGTATCAGTGCGAATAGCATTGAGAATTTCAATAAAATTATTATCTTTTTGGCGATAAATTTTATCAAGTTCGACTAAGGTTATTTCCATATCAGCGTCTTTCATAACAGTTGCGCTGAAAAAATAGGGGCTATCGTAAGTGTTTTCAAAAGCTTTCCAAGATTGCCTTGATATCACGGGAGGTAATTGATAAAGATCACCAAAAAAAATAACTTGAATACCCCCAAAGGGTTTATCCATATCAGGCCCATTCAAACGTAAAAAGGCATCTATACAATCTAATAAATCAGCGCGTACCATGGAAATTTCATCAATAATGAGCATGTCAAGGCGCTGGTAAATGTTCTTTTTACCTTTGCTCGTACGTATTTTTCGAATGGTTGAATTAGTTACATCTGGGCGAAATTTAAAAAATGAATGGATGGTTTGTCCTTTAATATTCACCGCCGCCACGCCCGTAGGTGCCAAAATAGCCATTTGTTTTGTTGTATGGTCTCTGAAATATTGTAAAAGTGTCGATTTTCCTGTGCCTGCTTTACCCGTAATAAAAAGGTTTTTACGGCTACCATCCATCATGCGCAAAGCCTTCTTAAATGTCTCACTCATATGAAGTGATGTTGAATTTTCTGGTGTGTAATGGGGGTCAGACACAATAGGGAATCACGTTGATATTGAATGCTGATTAATCATAAAAGAGTTATTATCAAAATGAAAGGGGCACTTTTGTATTTTTGTGAACTCTGTACAAAAAGTGAGTATGAAAAAAAATGATTATTAACTCATTGCATTTTTTACGAAGAAAAATTGCAATGAGTAGTCATAGATAAGGAGAATAGCCAAGTCTCCATTTTTTTATTACAGAATTTAAAAAGTTAGAATTTTAGTTAACTGCTTCTTTTAGTTCTTTACCAGCTTTGAATGTAGGCACTTTAGATGCTTTGATCTGAATAGTTTCACCTGTGCGTGGGTTACGACCAGCACGTGCAGCGCGATCAGAAACTTTAAAGGTTCCAAAACCAACGAGGCGGACTTCATCTCCACTCTTAAGTGAGTCAGTAATCGCGGAAAGAACAGAAGAAAGTGCTGATTCAGAATCTTTTTTTGAAAGACCAGTATCTGTTGAAATTGCTGTAATTAGATCTGCTTTAGTCATTTTTATTCTCCCTAGTTGAATAAAATTATAATTTCTAAAAAAACATTTTTTATTTACTTTTCCCTTTAAAAGGGTGTTGTCATGCATCCTATATAAAAATATGACACCTGAATAATAGCAGCTTTATTCAAGTGCACCAGAGGCTTTCTTAAAAAAACTGTTGGTACGGCTACAATTTCAATGGGTGTGAAAATAAAAAGGTCAAAGTAAAACCAATCACAAAGCACTTTTCGACAAAATCATTGGGTCATAAATTTCAAGGACTTTCTTGAATATATCCAACATATGATCAATCTGTTTTTTTGTGATAATCAATGGTGGGGCTAGACGAACAACGGTATCATGAGTCTCTTTTGAGAGAACTCCTTTATCCATAAGACTTTCACAAATCGCCCTAGCGGTTACTTTTGAAGGGTTAAATTCAACGCCAATCCACAGCCCAGATCCTCGAACATCGGTAATGAGAGAACTATTCAATTTCAACAATTCTCCTTTAAGGTACGCCCCCATATTCGCTGAATTTTGAACATAATTGTCGCGCTCCATAATTTCAAGAGCTTTCAATCCAAGGGCAGCGCCCATAGGGTTGCCACCAAAAGTCGATCCATGAGATCCAGGTCCCATAAGCTCTAAAACTTCTTTTGAAGATAAAAAAGCAGATACTGGGTACATACCACCACCCAGGGCCTTTCCCAGAATCAATGCATCGGGGCGAATGCCGTCGTGCTCAAAAGCAAACATTTTGCCCGTACGTCCAAGACCTGTTTGAATTTCATCCAAAATCAAAAGAACATTATGTTTGTCACAAAGAGCACGTATTTTTTTAAGCCAGCCCTTAGGGGGAAGTATTATACCAGCTTCACCCTGCATAGGTTCCACCAAAAACGCACAGCTATTTGGTGTGATAGATTTTTCAAAAGCATCGGCATCTCCAAAGGGAACTTCTCTAAATCCATCGGAAAAAGGGCCGAAATCTCTTTTGTAGTCAGGCTCCGATGAAAACCCAATAATTGTCGAAGTTCGTCCATGAAAATTATCATTGGCCACAATGATTTCTGCTTTGTTACGAGGGATTTTTTTCACTTGATATCCCCAACGTCTGGCACACTTGATTGCTGTTTCAACGGCCTCAGCCCCCGTATTCATGGGCAATGCCATGTCAAATCCTGAAATCTGGCAAAGTTTTTCCAAAAAAGGCACTAAAGGTTTTGAATGAAAGGCACGGGAGACAATTGTTAATGTTGCGGCTTGTTTGCACATTGTTTCAACTAACTCGGGGTGACAATGACCATGGCTCACAGCCGAGTAAGCAGACATCATATCCAAATATTGACGACCATTTTGATCATATAAAAAGATACCTTCACCACGCTCCAAAACAACGGGGATAGGTTTGTAAGTCGGTGCGCAAACAGCATTTTCTCTTTCGATATAATTAGTATCAGTCATTTTTTATCCTTTTCGTTTTATAAGCGTTGGTCCCCGCTCCTAGACTAGAACCTTTGAGGAATGGTACTTAAAGTGGTAAAAGGGCTTCCATCAAATTTTGAATGAGAGTTTCTGTTTTTTTATCCTCATCTAGTTCAGGATTAAATTCTGTAATTTCAAGAATAGAAAACTCAGGATGTTGTTGAATATTTTTCAAATAAGGGAGCATTTTTTTTGGGTTAAGGCCTTTTAATTCAGGAGACCCAACACCAGGTGCAAATTCTGGATCAAAAGCATCCAAGTCGATTGTCAAACCAAAGGCTTTTGTATTTTTCGTGACCAACTCCAAAGTCTCTTTAATGACCGCGTCAAATCCTCGGTCAAAAACTTCCTGAATGTAATAAATTTTAACACCTAATTTTGTTAGAAGCTCATATTCTCCAGGTTCATAACTACGAATGCCAATGAGAACAATATTTTCAGGTTTTATTGTTGGGTGCTCATTTAAAATAGATATTAAATCTGGATGACCGTGCCCCAGTAATGTCGCAACTGGCATTCCATGAAAGGCATTAGAAGGGGACGTTTCTGGTGTATGGGCATCCATATGAGCATCCACCCAGATAAGACCAAACTCATTTCCCTCTCCAACAAAATTTTTGGCACCAGAAAAAGTGCCCATGGCCATGGCATGATCTCCACCAAGAACACAAGGGAAGTTCCCATTATGTAAGCTCTCTTCGACTTGATGAGCAAGGTCTGTCAAATGGGGCAATAGAACTGGCAATGTATCTAAACCAGGTGCGATCTCTTTTTGATCTGAGTAATGAGACGGCTCTAAAAGATCACACCATGAAATTTTAAAACCTTTTTTCTGCAAAGTATGTTCGATAGATATGTCACTTAAAACGTGTGGAGCTTTTTCCGTTCCTCGAATTTGTGCCCCCCAGCCAGATGCATAACCAATAAGATCAATTTTTTTTTCAACCTGTATGTCTTTTTTCATAACTATTGTCATTTTGAATCCGCGTTGTTTCTCATAAATTCAGTGTACAGAATAAATCTATAAAAAAAACCTCTTTCGAGTTAGTCAAGAAATTACTTCTATTTTAGTTATATAAATATATGTTTTATGATGACTCTGCATTGGGAGGAATATTGTTCCGTAGTGACATATTTAACATTAAACTCTTGGCGGCTTGGCGATAAGGGTAACCAATATCAATGTCACGGACCAGCTTTTCTTGTTGTCCTGAATCTGTTTGCTGGCGAATTTCTAATCTTAAGGGCACTTCTGCCAAGAAGGGTATTTTTAAGCTATCAGCTGTGTCATGGGCGCCACCATGGGAAAAAATCTCACTACGTCCTTTACAATGTGGGCAAGTAAAATAAGACATATTCTCCACGAGCCCTAAAATGGGAGTATGGACTTTTTTAAACATAGCGATGGCTTTTTTTGCATCAATAAGAGCAATATCTTGGGGGGTTGATACAATCACTGCACCTTTAATATGGGCTTTTTTCACAAGGGTTAAATGGATATCACCTGTGCCTGGCGGCATATCAATGAGAAGTACGTCAAGGTTATACCAACGGACTTGAGAGAGAAATTGGGTTATGGCTTTTTGGACCATGGGCCCTCGCCAAATAACGGGTGTGTTTTCCCCTATTAAAAAACCCATGGAGATAAGTTGAATATCATTTTTGATGATGGGAATCATATGATTGTTTTCATCGCTTTCAGGTCGCGCGGAAATGTTAAACATTTTAGGAATAGAGGGGCCATAAATATCAGCATCTAAAATTCCAACGCGAAGCCCTTTGTCTTTGAGGGCATAGGCCAGATTGACAGTTGTCGTGGACTTGCCAACACCACCTTTACCAGAGGCTACAGCTATAATATTCTTAATTTCTGACAAATCGAACTGCCCTTTGGAAAGAGGCTTTTCAGGGGGGGGGTCCAAAGTTTTTTTATGGGTCGTCATGATAACGAAAACTTTCATCTTTGAACTTTTAACCTCTGGGAGGGTCTTAATGAGGCGTTCCACATCCATTTGAATTTTTTCATAGATTTCAAGTTCATCATGGTGCACGTTGAGGGTGATATTAATGCGGCGATCTTCAATGATAATATCGGAAATACGATCGGTTTTGATCAAATATTTTTGGGTTTTTGGATCCAAAAGGGAGTCTAATACATCTAGGATGTTTTGAGGGTGAAGTTTCGATTTTGTTGGCAGCATAAATTTAAAAAAATCTTTTTTTAGCATATTGCGCCTCAAAAATTTAAGGGTATTTACCCCCTAGCCAATAAAGGCATTCAACGTTAGTCTATAGAATATTATTATAAACATAAGATTACAAAAGGCGAGGAATAGTTTATGGCATGGAATGATGGCGGTGATGGCAATGGCCCAAAAGATCCTTGGGGGCGCAACAAACCTAATTCCCCTCAAGGCAATGGAGAGAGAAAATCTCGAAATGCCCCTGATATTGATGACATTATCAAACAGGGCCAAGATAATATTCGTCGTATGATGGGTGGTGGTTCAGGTAATGGGCAAGGCCCAAAGTTAAATGGAACCTTTCTTTCCTTTGTTTTTTTGATTGGTATTGCCCTTTGGGCCGCCACTGGTTTTACCGTGTGAAAGAAAATGAAAAGGCTGTCATTCTTCGTTTTGGCAAAGTAAATCGTACAACGGATCCTGGTCTTCGTTATCATTTACCTTCGCCCATTGAAAAAGCCCTTGTTGTTCCGGTATCTACCATTAATATCGTGCGAAGTGGCACGACACCAGGAACTCAATCTGAACGCGCCTTTGCCCTTCGTGGGTCCAATGTTCAGGATTTAATGCTCACGGGAGATGAGAATCTTGTGAAAGTTCGATTCACAGTTCAATGGTTTGTTAAAGATATTTCTAATTTCCTCTTTAATGATCCTCGTCCCATGGACACCGTTAAAGTTGCAGCAGAAAGTGCCTTTCGTGAAGTGATTGCACAAACGTCTTTAGCGGGTGCGTTAACAACGGAAAAAGCAGAAATTATTGTCGCCTCTAAAAAGCTATTGCAACGCCTTCTTAATGAGTATCAAATTGGTATCGAAGTGGCACAAATAAACCTTGAAGAAGTTAATCCACCAGATACGGTTATTGATGCATTTAGAGATGTGCAACGGGCAAGAGCTGACCTTGAGAGTAAAATAAACGAAGCTAAAGCTTATCAAAATTCCATTATTCCAGTGGCTAGAGGTCAAGGACGTCAGTTAACGGAAAATGCGGAAGCCACAAAACAAGCCAGAATTGAGCTTGCCACAGGTGAGGCAGAGCGTTTCCTTTTGGTCCTAAAAGCTTATCAAGCGGCGCCTGATGTGACCATGAAGCGTTTACTCATTGAAAATGCCGAGGAAGTTTTGGCGGATCTGCCAAAAATCATTATTTCTGGTGGTAATGGCACGCAAGGAGTGTTGCCTTATCTCCCCATTGATCGTATTGGTGTCGCAAAAAGAACAAATTCTAAAACAGCAGGAGCAAAATAGTATGAAAAAAATAGCCCTACCTTTTTTTGCCATTGTTGCTTTTGGTATCTTGATGGTTCTCAGCGGTACCCTTTATACGGTGATGCAAACGGAACGCGCACTGGTATTACAATTTGGTAAAGTCGTAAAACAAGTGAAAGAACCTGGTTTAAAACTTAAAGTACCCTTTGTTCAGGAGGTTCTTTTCTTTGATAACCGTTTGTTGCATTTTAATTTGCCTGCCCTGGAAGTTAACGCGGCAGATCAAAAACGCCTAGTTGTAGACCTTTTTGTTCGCTATCGTATCACCAATGTTTTGACCTTTTATAAAACGATTGGTAAAAATGTAAGGGGGGTTGAAAACCGCTTATCTGGAATTGTTTTGGATAAAATGCAAGAGGTTATTGCTCGTTTTCCTTTGGCAGATATGTTGTCGCCAAAACGAACAGATATCATGAATGAAATTCATAAAAATGTTCATGATGCTGCTGTGAAATTCGGTATTGAAGTGAAAGACGTTCGTATTATTCGAGCAGATCTTCCCCGAGAAAACAGCAAGGCTATTTTTGATCGTATGGAAAGTGAACGTGTTCAAGAGGCCAAACAATTCCGCGCCGAGGGTGATGAGCAAGCTCAATTTATCAGGGCTCAAGCCGAAAAAGATCGGACAATTATTTTGGCCAAAGCAACTAGAAAAGCTAATATTCTCCAAGGTGAGGGAGAGGCTATTGCAACTAAAACCTATGCCGATGCTTATAACATGGATGCAAAGTTTTATGAAATTTACAGGTCTCTTTTGGCTTATAAACGATCATTTAAAGCCAAAGATACAACCCTTGTCATAAGTCCAGAAAATAGTAAATTCCTGAAGCATTTTAATGCGCTTAATAGGTAATTTATTTTCTGGAAACCATAAGGATAAATAAAATAAAATGAAAAAAATAATCCGCACTCTTTCTTTGATGTTTGCTTTATGTGTTTTTAATGACGCGCAGGCTTTTGTACTTGGGGACACTAAACCTGCGAGTTTTGCTGATATAGTAGAACCCTTATTACCCTCCACTGTAAATATCTGGACAGCAACAGAAATAAAAACT
>JAJRPZ010000032.1 GCA_024280495.1 Alphaproteobacteria bacterium | reverse complement strand
GATTGAAGGTATTTTGGCAGAAAAAATGATCCGTTCACAAATCCATCACAAAGGCAGCCGTGGAAAAAAGTTGAGCAAATTCAAAGAAAAAGTAAATCATAAGCGTTCAAAAACAAGAGCTCGTGTCGAACATATTTTTGGAGCCCAAAGTCAGATGGGGCCTACTATTTCAAGATCCATTGGCCTAGCGCGAAACAAAGCCTGGATTGGACTTCGAAACCTAACTTATAATTTGAGAAGGTTTATCTTCCTCGAGTCTAAGGTTGCAAAACTTTCTGCTTGCTAACAGGATAGCTGCGTCCAAAATCACCGTTTTAGGCCTTAAAAAGCTTGAAACGGACGAAAGGGCTGCCTGAAAAACAACTATTCTAGAGAAATAGGGCGGGAAAATCTGAAGGGCGTAAAAAAATAGCTGTTATTCGAGGTGCCCTTAAACTTGACAGTATATATCAACTTATGCCAGATATATAAAATCCAAATATTCAAATACCAAGAGAAAATACTATGAAACATATGATTATTACCGCAAAAAGCGCTTTTTTTATCATTATATCAATGCAATTTTCACAAATAAATGCATCAATATTTCATAAAATGGAACACAATAAAACATCAAATCAAAGGTTAAATAAGCACTCAGTTGAAACACAAACTTACAGTTGCTCAAGAGTCGTTAATGAGACCATTGGGAAGATTCAGCAAAAAACAATATCAGCAAAGCATATTGAGGAATTTAATGCTGATAATTTTCTTATCTATAAATCCATTCTTGATTATGAATTTTCCATCATCAATAAGGACTCAAAGGATTTTCAGGCATTACACTTTAGGAAAATATCGAACCCATTATTTCAACAGGACTTGAATCAAATTTTTGAGAACACTAATACTAAGATTTTGTTCTCAGAAGCCATTTCAAAAATCAACATTGCCATTGAAAATGGCGTTATCCATTGGGGAAACGTATTAAGAATTTCAAAGGCATTTCCCCATTTGCACCACAACGACACATCAAACTACAATAGTGACTTTGGAGAGTATTTAAGTGAATTTTTGCTTGTTAAATTTTGTGAAAAACATGAGAGCCTTCCTGGTTATGAAAAATACGCAAGAACATTGTCAAATATTTATCTTCAACTATCAAGGGTATATTCCCATTTTGGAGAATATTATTACAATACAAATGAATTCGATGAATACTGCCTACATTATACAGAGTACACAAATTATATAGATTATTATAATAATGAAAGAGTTAAACTGCCGATTTTTTTCTCAATATCAGGCATTCATAAAAAAAAGATAAAATTAATTCAAAATTCTCTTTTTCATAACCCTAAAAATAAGAGAGCTTGGGCACATTTTATTTCTTTTATGGTAAGGGATAGTGACCGCAATTATATAATGGATGATCCATACTACAATAATTCTTTTGAATCATTAGGGGTTTTAGACAAAAATTTTATCATGGAAAAAATTGAAAATTTAATAAATCTAGGACCAAGAATCATTACTTGTCAAATATTTGACACCCTTGAGAATTTCATCCAAAAAGAAAATTGTCGTAAATCTAAAAAAGTATTTGATTTCTCATTTAACCTGGATGCAGCCTCATTTTAGAATGGCAAGAATAGAATTAAATTGGTTATGGAAGGAGATTCGTAACCAATAAGGCCTTTATTTTCCTCTGGTATTATTGTTTTTTTTGAGATAAATTTAAAAGATGATCTGTAAAAAAAAGAAAATCAATGCTAAAAAAAATATCTTTTCTATCCATATTTTTCACGTTAATAAGCTTTTTTTCTATTGACTTAAAAGCTTTCAATATAGATTTCAACTTTAATGAAATAAGGGAAAAGGTGACTATACAAACGGTCATCAGTTATAAAGACCTGGACCCCTGGCAAAATAACGTCATTTTTTTAAACAATAACTTAACGGGTCCATCCAAAATAGAGATGGGCGTCACTGTACAAGATATCAACTATATTTCAATATCACTTATTTTTAACAATCGAACAAAACGAAAAATTTTATACAAAGAATATTTTTTTCAAGATGATTTATCTTTAGAATCCTTAATAATAACCCCAACTACTCAAGAAATTACTTTTTATCCTGTTTTAAAATAGAGGCGCTATCTCAAATGAAATTTGTTTTATCAATATTTTTAGGGTTTTTAATCATACCGTCATTTGCCCACGGCAGTTTTCAAGTAAGAGTTAGCTATAATGACCCCAAAGAAAACATGACTCTAAAAACAACTATATACCTCCATGAAAATGACGAAGAATATGAAAACATTGCCCCAATAGTGAAAGGTAATTGGGGAGATTTTTCAAAGAATTTCGATTTTGCATCACAAGATATTAAACTTATTTCATGCACGTTAATGTTCTTGGACAACAAAAGGCGTACTGCCTTGTACAAGGAATTTGACATGACCAACTTCCCCCTAATTTATTATATTCAGATATTTCCAAGCACTCGAGATATATTTTTCATTCCCCATTAAAATTAATATTTTTCTCTTATGAATGGCTATTTAAAACAAAGTGGCTGTATTTTGGGTGTTTTCAATGGTAAGGGCAATGTGTTTTTTCTTATTTTCCATAAAAGTCAATCGAACTTCTTTTTTATCCATCAATAAATTCGTTAGATAGCCTTGCACATTATAAGGTGTAATTTCCGAATCACTTAATCGCCCCTCGAGAGCGTGTTTATTTTCAGGTTTCAACCCAACAAGGTCACCTTTCATGTCAATATGACACATAAAACCTCCTTTTTCCGTTTTTATATCAATGTTAAGGTCGCCGCCATAAGGGGCCGCCTCAACAATAAGAGCAACACAATTCAAAATAATCCGCGCATATTTTTGGACCATGTCCTGATTGTCGTTGCTGAGGCCATGAATAAATTTTAAATTGACCTTGCGGGATTTCAAATACCCTCCAAGGAGCAGTTCAACTTTAGCAGGGCTGTCAATATTACCCGTGGCTGAAAAACCAAAAGCTGCGCGGTAATAAATAAGGCGCTGCACCGCATTATGGGCGCTATTAACGGTCAACGCCATCAATTCAGAATCAACTTCATCTGTATTTTCAGAAATAATTTCAAGACCAGTGGAAATAGCGCCAACGCGTGTAATCAAATCGTGACACAGCCTAGAACACATGAGTTGTGCTAATTTTAAAGAATCCAAAATATGCTTCCTTGTAAAGTTTCAAAAGCATATCAACCCCTGAATGATTTGTAAATGCGTGAAAAAAACACCTTTGAAAAGCTTTTGTTTTTTTTAAAAATTTCACCGTTATTCTAGGGGTAAAAACAAAGAAACTCGATCTTGGGGGCTGATACCCTGACTTGTATGACCGTTGCCCGTTTTATCTTCGCATAAAACAATATCACCCACTTGAAAAACACGCTTTTCGCCACTGGCAACTGTCATTTCTATCGCGCCTTGAATAACAACCAGAAATTGACGACGGTCCGAATTGTGCCACCCAACCTTGTAATCATGGGGCATGGTGCGCATATAAAAACCCTGACACCCCATTTCTTTGGAAATACCACCAATACCTTCTTGGTTAGGGGTATCGAAATAAATATTCTCGAAATGACTTTCGCCATCATTACCACTATAGAGACGCGTCACTTTAATGCGTTCTGGATACTTTTTTTGACTGTTTTTATGGAACATATTATTTTTTTCCTTTATTACACTTGAAATATCAATAAATAAAACCTATATAAAATCATATGGTTACTTTATTTACTCGACGCAGTTTACTTATTGGTGGATCCGCATTGGCGGCCAGCAACCTTATGAAACCTATTTATGGTGCGGTAAGTTGTAAGCTCGACAAAAAAATTTCTCTTTATAATATCCATACTGGTGAGTTTCTCAAAGAGACTTATATGCACAAAGATGATTTTGTTCCCGAGGTCATGAAAAAAATTCAACACTTTATGCGCGACCATCGCAACGGAAAAACACATATCATAGAGCCAGAATTGATTCAATTGATTAACCGACTTCAACTGAACTGTAGTGTCCCTGGCCTTACGACATTTGATGTTATCAGCGGATACAGATCCCCTGAAACAAATGAAATGCTCCGACGACGAAGTTCTGGCGTTGCTAAAAATAGTTTCCATACCAAAGGATGTGCCATTGACATTAGGCTTCCAAAACATCTACGGGAACTTAAAAATCTTGCCACTTCCTATAAAAAGGGAGGGGTTGGATACTACCCAAAATCAGGTTTTGTTCATGTGGATATCAGATCACAACCTGCTTATTGGGGGGCTGCGTAAAACCCATTAAAAAAAAATCCTGGACATTAAGGCCAAGGGAACTAGAATCAGAATCAAATTCATACTGACTCTCGTTTTTTATAAAGGTTCCTTATCATGCGTCGTAGTACTGGTTTTTTTCCAACTCAAAAAGAAGCCCCAAGAGAGGCACAAATTATCTCCCATCAATTAATGCTGCGTGCGGGCCTTGTGGACCAACACTGTTCGGGGATTTATACTTGGTTGCCCTTAGGCGTTCGTGTTCTTAAGAATATTGAGACTATTGTTCGTCAAGAACAAGATAAAATAGGGGCTCAAGAAATTTTGATGCCCACCATTCAGTCCGCAGACCTTTGGAAAGAAAGTGGACGATTTGATGCTTATGGGGATGAAATGCTCCGCATTCAAGATCGCCATGGCCGTGATTTACTTTATACGCCAACGGCTGAAGAAGTTGTTGCCGATATCGCACGCAAACATCTGAAAAGCTACCGTGACCTCCCTGCCCTTGTCTATCAAATTCATTGGAAATTCCGAGATGAAATTCGTCCACGATTTGGCGTGATGAGGGGGCGTGAATTTCTCATGAAAGATGGCTATTCCATTGATCGTGATGAAGCCTCCGCTCGAGCCTCTTACAAAAAAATGATGACGGCCTATGTTAGAACCTTTAGGCGCCTAGGTTTAACAGCTGTGCCTGCTCGCGCAGATACAGGACCCATTGGTGGTGACTTGAGCCATGAGTTTCTTATTGTTGCTCAAACGGGTGAAAGTGAGCTTTTTTACGAAGAGCGCCTTGAGGGTCTGATGGCAAATAATGAAGATGGAAAAGATGACGTTGATGTTGATGACATCCTCAACATTTATGCCGCTACCGACGAAATCCATGACCCAAAAACCTGCCCTATTCCTGCGGAAAAACTCAAGGTTGCACGGGGTATTGAAGTTGGTCATATTTTCTATTTTGGTACTAAATATAGTGAAGCACTGAACGTAAATCTTGCAGGGCAAGATAACAAAAACATCATTCCTCATATGGGGAGCTATGGTATTGGTGTGTCACGCATCGTTGCTGCTATCATTGAGGCAAGCCACGATGATAGAGGTATCATCTGGCCAGAAAGCGTCGCACCTTATAAAATTGGCCTTATTAACATTCGCGTTAAAGACAAAGCTTGCTCAAAGGTTTGTGATGAACTATACAATGACTTTCAAAATGCTGGCATTGACGTTATTTATGATGACCGTGATGAGCGTCCTGGGACGAAATTTGCTGATATGGACCTTATGGGCATTCCCTATCAAATCAGCATCGGTCCCCGTAGCCTTGAAAAAGGCACGGTGGAATTCAAAAATCGCAAAACTGGCGCCACTGAAGAACTTACGTTAGCAGAGGTCACTACTCGCATAAAAAAACGATTCGTGACTTAATTAATTGTCCTATAGACACATCGAAACACTCTTGGTGGTTTTTACAGCATGAGGTAAACTAATTTCTATGCAGATTACAAAAAACCTTAAAAACTTTTTTCAAAAAACAAAAAAACGGCGTTTACTGGTGGTGGACGATGATGCTCGTCTGCGAGATTTATTAAAAAAATTTCTTACGGAAAATAATTTTAACGTTGACGTCGCCAATGATGCAACTTCAGCTGGGACTCAGTTAGCACAAAATTCCTATGATTTGATGCTTTTAGATGTCATGATGCCAGGTCAAACGGGCCTTAGTTTCATGACGTCTATCAGAGAATCCGACAACCCCCGTCATCGTTATTTACCCATTCTTTTATTAACGGCCCTTGGTGAAGCAGAAGAACGTATCCAAGGTCTCGAGAGCGGCGCCGATGACTATTTATCGAAACCATTCGAACCCCGTGAACTCATATTACGTATTGAAAAACTTATAGAACGTTGTCATCCCGCCCCCCTTTCAAATCAAGATATAATGTCCTTTGGAAGTATGACATTTGATGTTTTCAAAGGCATTTTAGAAAATGCGCAAGGGGAAATCATTCACCTAACACCAGCAGAGCTTGACCTCCTCCAAATTTTCGCAAAACAACCCCGTATTTCCTTATCACGGGAAGATATTGTCGGTGCTTCTGGCGTTAACCTTAGCCCCCGAACCGTTGATGTTCAAATCACGCGTCTGCGAAAAAAGATAGAGGCCGATCCCCGTGAGCCCACATATTTACGCACCGTTCGCCACAAAGGATATGCACTATGGCCAGATTGACTTCAATGAAAATCACGCCTTTAAAACTCCTCAAAAAAATCATGCCCGAGCGTCTTTTGACACGCACTCTCACCATTTTAATCTTGCCTGTTTTATTGGTACAACTAGCAACGGGCATAGTATTTTGGAATCGCCATTGGTCCGATACGACCATAACTCTCGCCCATAATATTGCGGCCAATGTCGCTGCCATAGTGAACATTGCAGACTTCGAAGATAAGAAACCTCATTTTTTTGAGAAGCTCCAAAAATTTTCCAAAAACAACTTTTCCATTGATGTTACGCAAATTCAAAATGATAAAAATATAGGTGACAAAAATTTAAGTAACTTAAAAAGCGACCTGAAAAGAAAAACAACAACCTGGGCCCATTCTGTTACCCATGACTATTTAGAGGAAGCCCTTGCCTCGAAGCTCACCCTTCCCTTCGCCCATAATAGCCAAGAAGATACCATTACGATCTGGGTTAAAAGTCAGAAATATATTTACGCTTTTAAGTTGGACCGACGGCGTCTTATTCCGAGCACGACATCCCTAATGATTTGGTGGCAAGTGGGAGCTCCTCTCTTTTTCATTTTGATCGCTGGACTATTTATGCGCAATCAAGTGCGCCCCCTTCTATCCCTTGCCGATGTTGTTTCCCAGTTTGGCAAAGGTCGTGATGTCAGCAATTTTAAACCTTCTGGCGCCCTTGAAGTTCGACGTGTTGGACAAGCTTTTCAAAAAATGCGCAGTCGCATTCACAAACAAATAACCCAAAGAACTGAAATGTTAGCAGGGATATCACATGACTTAAAAACTCCTCTGACACGCATGCATCTTGAACTTGCCCTTCAAAAAGAGAGTGACTCTAAAAATGCCCTTCTCGAAGATATAAAAGAAATGAAAAAAATGCTGGAAGAATATCTTAATTTTGCAAAGGGTGAAGGCACAGAAACAGCAAAAAGCATCAATATTAATGAATTTCTACGTGAATTTTTCACCAAATTTCCACAGGATAATATTTCCCTAGCTTCTTTTTCCCCTCTTATTGATATGAAAGCAACCTTGCGTCCCTATGCCTTGAAACGAGCCTTGGAAAATATTATGTCAAATGCTCTTCGTTATGGAAAACACGTCTGGTTCAAAGGAGAAATTATTAAGAAAGACTTAGTTCTTATTTTTGAAGATGATGGTCCTGGCATTCCTGAAAATCGTCGAGATGATGTTTTTAGGCCCTTTGTGCGTCTGGATGACTCTCGAAATACAACAACTGGTGGTTATGGTCTCGGTCTCTCCATATGCAAAGATATTATCAATGTTCACGGGGGAAGCATCACCCTAGAAAATTCAAAAAATCACCTTGGCCTTAAAGTTGTTATAACATTACCTTTGTAGGGTGTGTATAATTCACATTGCAATTTGATTCTTGTAACAGAACTGATATGCTCAAATTATGTAATTTTTTCAATAAAAGGGTAATCACACAAAATGAACAAACAAAAAGCTCTCGACGCTGCACTCGGTCAAATTGAACGTGCCTTTGGTAAGGGCTCTATCATGCGTATGGGCGAACAAGGATCCCTTGATATCGAAGCTATTTCTACGGGATCATTAGGCCTTGATATAGCCCTTGGTATCGGTGGTTTTCCCAAAGGCCGTGTCATCGAGATTTATGGCCCTGAAAGCTCTGGTAAAACGACCCTCGCCCTTCATGTGGTGGCAGAGGCTCAAAAACAAGGGGGCACTTGTGCTTTCGTTGACGCAGAACATGCACTTGACCCCGTTTACGCCCGAAAACTTGGCGTTGATGTGGATAATCTTTTGATTGCACAACCAGATGCTGGTGAGCAAGCTCTTGAGATCACAGATACTCTCGTGCGTTCTGGTGGTGTTGATATTGTGGTCGTAGACAGTGTGGCTGCTCTTGTACCAAAGGCTGAATTAGAAGGTGACATGGGAGATTCTCATATGGGTCTTCAAGCTCGTTTGATGAGTCAAGCTCTCCGTAAAATCACAGGATCCATTTCAAAAACACAATGTATGGTTATTTTTATCAACCAAATTCGCCATAAAATAGGTGTCATGTTCGGCAGCCCTGAAACAACAACGGGTGGAAATGCTCTCAAATTTTACGCATCCATGCGCCTAGATATTCGCCGCATTGGTGCCATTAAAAACCGAGAAGAAATCGTTGGCAATCAAACCCGCGTTAAAGTGGTGAAAAATAAAGTTGCCCCTCCCTTTAAGGTTGTTGAATTTGACATCATGTATGGTCAAGGTATTTCCAAAACGGGTGAGCTTTTGGACTTGGGTGTAAAGGCAGAAATCGTCGAAAAAGCAGGATCTTGGTACTCTTACAGCGGCGAACGCCTGGGTCAAGGTCGCGAAGGGGCTAAAAAATTCCTCAAGGAAAATCCAGAACTCGCCAACCGTATTGAATCCGCTGTCCGTGAAAAATCAGGTTTTATTGCAAAAAAACTTGAAGATACACCAAAATCAGATAACGACAGTAGCGCTGCATAAAAAAATAGCTATCTTTAAAATTTTAATAAAAAATTAAAGATAGCTCCATATCCTGAAAATAATTACCAAAGGTGATTACTCAAAAAGGGATAATATTCATATGCGTCGTAGGTTCACCATTCAACTCACAATTATGATCAGTTTCCTCATGGTTCTTGTGATTGCCTGTGGATCTATTATTTTCTATAATTACAATAAAACGTCAAAGGTTTTTATGGATGATCTTGAATCTGACATTCAAGGTAACGTTGAGATCATTCTTAATAATATCGAAGGTTATTTTCTCTCTGCAAAAATATCGACTCAATTTATTGCCTGGTTTTCAAAGCGAGATAACACTGTTCTTGATTCAGCCGATGATATTATTTTTCAATCCCTTAAACTTCTTGACCTTTATCCACAAATAGCTGGTTTTTATAATGGGGATGCAGACGGAAATTTTCTTAGTATTAACCGTGTTACCCCCCCTGCACTTTATCCTTATTCAAAAAATAAAAGCCTTCCACCAAATGCTATATACAG
Source organism: Alphaproteobacteria bacterium (assembly GCA_024280495.1). Classification (GTDB taxonomy): domain Bacteria; phylum Pseudomonadota; class Alphaproteobacteria; order Caedimonadales; family UBA9215; genus UBA9215. The sequence continues at coordinate 572 of JAJRPZ010000032.1, read as the reverse complement.
CGTTCGAATTATTAATCGCAGCACTGGTATACTCACGGAATTTCATAAGTTTTTAGACAAAGACGGACGCACTATTGCCGTTCAGGAACGCCCTCGTGCCAATGATTATTTTGATCCTCGCAGCAGACCTTGGTACATTGGTGCCGAAAAAACACTGGCGCCCTTTTGGTCAGATCCATATATTTTCAAGATTTCCCGTAATATTGGCATTACGGCAGCAATCCCTGTCGTTCACCGTAAAAATGATGTTCGCATTGTTGTTTCTGCGGATATTACTCTTAATAAAATTTCTGGCTTAATGGAAAAACATAAAATTGGCAAAACGGGAATTACTTTTATTCTCAATGAATATGGTGGCGTTGTTGGCTATCCAGGTTTGGGAAAAATGATGCAAGGCGCCAATGTATCCCTTCCAATCTACAGCGATATGAAAAATCCTGTTTTACTCAAGGCCTTTAATGCCTATAAAAAAGAAAAAAAAAGAAAATTTGAAGTTACCCACAACGATATTAATTATATTATTCATTTTCATGATTTTGGAGGGAGTTTTGGTAAAAAATGGATTTTAGGCT
>JAJRPZ010000031.1 GCA_024280495.1 Alphaproteobacteria bacterium | reverse complement strand
TTATAATAAAAAAACCTCGCCGGAGGCGAAAAATAACAAAAAAACCGAAAACGCTATCTCAAAAAATAAAATTGCAAGTATCATATTAATAATCAAGGTGTTATATTGTAGTAAAAAAAGTTAACCGGACAGCAGTGATTTCTTTTATACCGGTTTCCATACAAAACCGTAATCGTCATATTAGCAGTTAACTGTGCATATTTTGAATATGATGAAAGTGGATTCTGGATTCATTTTTTGTCGAGAATCGGTCTTGCAGGTCGAAATGACCTTCAAAAAACCCTCGGTTCTATGATCGAGGATTATCTTTTTGCAAAACAATTTTTATTTAAAAGAAGGGAATATTCCTTCCGTTATGTTGGTCCAATCTTAGAGCAATGCGGAGTTACAAGAAAACATTTACCTCGTTTTTCAGAATTCCTTAAAACGGGAGTAGAGAGGTATGGTTGGTCCGGCTTAATCAGTCTTTCATATCTTTCTTTTAGACAACTTTTGCCAGAAGAAGGAATGTCTAATTATTTGAGAAAATTCCTTGCTGATCCGGCGGGGTGGAAATTTGTAAAAGATGTTGCCCGCTCTATTGTTCAATCAAGGCAGCATCCTTCACCATTAGAATTTCTTGCATCATTAAAAGGGTTCAGGCCCAGTTTTTGGAGAGAGCTTTGGGTTCTTCAACAAGCAGACATCCGAAAAATAAAACCTTCTTCCAGAATTAATATTACTCTCCCCAAACTTGTATATCAGCAAGATTTAGACCGGCTTGCTATTCTTTTTGATGATTTGAATGTCAGACTTGGCAATTATAAGATAGATGACAAAAAAATCTCCCACTCCACGTTTGAGTTAGTGTCCAAAGATGATTTCAAAGAAGTTTATTCCATAAAAGTAAAAGAGCAGGTTTCGGGATGGAGGGAAACAGAATTAAAAGGCTGGTCCCCACAAAAAAGGCCTTATGCTCTTTTTGATGAAGAAAGTGGAGAACTCCTTCATCCTCAACAATATTTGAGTGAGGGTAATTATTACCTGGTTATATCTGCGGCGTATCTTGCGGGCTTGCCAGAACAAAATAGACAATATGTGGAAAATTGCATTGCTGAATTCGGCTTGCTCTCTCTGCCTTTTGGTATGTTTCGAGGAACTTTGATTGCTGTCGAATCAACGACGGATCTAAGTTTTTTAGGCGTTGATGTTGATAAAAAAGATCAAAGACATCTGATTTGGGACGATAGTGCGAAACGGTTAGCAGGAGCAAAAGATTTATTTGATGTTTTTGTGGGGCAGCTTCCAGATTTAATTATTACTCAACCAAAGTTGTTTCACGAAAAGAAATTATTATTGATGAGTGATTTTGACGGCCAGGCTAAACCAATCGATATTTCGATTGAATGTAATAAAATCAAATTAAACAGCCCAGTTCCTTCAAAAGGTGAAATATGGATAGAACCAATAGGTAGATATCGTGAAATTTCTGAACAAAATTTAAACCGTCGGCTTTCATTCTGTTGCTTGCCGGATTGTAACATTGAATGGCCTGATGGTTTATATGGCTTAACAGAAGAACCTGTTGTTGAGATTAAGGGAGATAAAAATATTTCAGTCGCTTTTAAAAACGGATGTGTTGCAGTCGATGGTGATAAAAGGCGTTGGGCAATACCACCACGGCAGACTTTCGCTGAAGGAATACTTACGGTCGAGGGCAACATTTCCATTCGATTAGCAAAAATGATTCATAGGGCATCTCTGCAAGATGAGAATATGTTCCCACTCCATACTCTTACATTGGATGATTTTTTTGATCTGGAGAATATTGTCCTGACTGGTTATCCTGACGAGCAAGCTAAATTATTCATGAGAAAATCTGCTAAGGATAAAGCCTTGGCTGAATTAGGGAGGTTTGATAAGGCGGGCAGAATAAAATTCAAAACGTCAGCATTAAAAGACACGCTCGGTCTTGGACAGTTTGCAGCCGGACAACTTTACGTTGAGCATTACGGCCAAAAAATTCCCACAGAAACACGCATACTAAATACCCAGGAAATTATAAATCGCCTAATCGCGAATGATGATTTTAGTTGGAGCGATGCTCTGATTCTTGAGCAAAAGAAGGCCCTCGAAGAATTGCGAAAAGGCATAACTCAAAAACTTTATAGAAGTTGCTTGTCAGTTTGTGATTGTTTGCCGAAGCGACTATCAGGCTGGGGAAAAGAGATTTTGTATTGTGCATGGTTTTTTGATGGGACACAATTGGAAGACCTGCAAAAAGACCCTTTTCCTCAAGATGAGTCTCGAATCCAGGCATTTAATTGGTTGAAAAAAGCCCGCTCTGCTTCAAATGCAGATAAAGAAAGTATGAACGTCTCTATTGATAAACTGATTGACGACTTAAAAGATATATCCTGGAGACCATCCATAACTAGATGGCAAAATGAATTTGAAAAGATTTGCGCGAGTTTAAAACAAGACTCTGAGTTAACGGAATTGTTGATAGAATGGAAAAATGAAGTTTTTGATGAAAATTTTTTTGTTGAGTACAATTGTAGAATCGGCCAAATGGCTGCCGGGAAAGAGCTTACCAATGCATGGAAATATTATATAAATAACGATTTTAATAGGGCATATAATAAAGCAAAAATAGCAATTGCAAATGCATCCTCTCCAGTAAAAGATTTAGCATTAATTTTGATTAATATATTGCTTTATAGAAACAACACCCCTGAACAGGTGAAAGCACTTACTGGGCGTCATCATAGGAAATTGTTCCCATATATTGAGAGAAGTATATTCTTCTGCAAAAATGCTTGTGGTGAGACATTTGAAATCAAGACTGTTCTATCTGATGGGGTGGGAATCTCTTTGCTACCCCTCAAAAAAGATGATGTTCAATTGTTTGAAGATACTAATTTTTTATAATTAAAAACACCTATTGATAAGGCTGCAATAATGGATAAAGAAATTTTAACGAATAGCATTCAAGAAAATTTTCTGTCGGTCATCGCGATAGCTGATGAGAAAAGCAAAAAAATAAACAAGGCATCCTATGATGAAGGTTTTAAGCTTCTTGGCGCTGATATTTTTCCTCAAAATACAATTCCTTTTACTGACAATGAAATAAAAAAAATCGGGTCTGATTTCATCACCGAATGGATAGTAAAAAATTGGAGTTCCCTTAGTGAAGAGAATCGGATAATATTTTTGGGAAAGCTGATCGATCAACTTCAGGGAAATATTAAGTTAAGCAGAAGATTTAGTGTCTTGCTATGTGCAAAACTGAGCCACCTTTTTGTAGAAGATGCTATTCGTCTTTTAGGTAAAATATGTAAACAAGCCAAAAGTTCATCCTCCTTTCCCTTGAATAAGGAACTTTGTCTTCAAATACGATCTTTATTACTCAACTCACACGATATTTTAATCACGAAATTACCATTAAGATATAGTGCCCCCGGTGTTGAGGATGTCCCTGAATATGGACTTGGCGCAGCTTTTTTAGAGAGTAAAACTGGCAAAACTGCCAATGAAAAGGCTCAGATTCAGGTGCTAAAGTGGATTACAGAATCCGGCATTGTCTTAAAAGTACAAGATGAAATTGCAGAATTAATCCAAAAAAGTACGCTGGTAACTAATGAAAAAATTCCCAAAATTCAGAAATTTTTACCGTCATTTCCGGATGAAATCAAATGGGAAAAGGCTGTTGTTGAAAAACAAAGCGAAAAACCAATCACAAAAGATGTGAATATTGATTCCAAAAAGGAAGGGATCATAATGCAGATTCAATCAATTCAGCAGGATAAGCATGGTGAACATGTTGATCCTCTAAAAGGGAAAGACACTACGCGTCAATATAAAGTTGAAAAAACAGATCCATTCGATCCTATAAACTCACTGAAACAATGGCAACAATATCACTGCTGTCCGGTTAACTTTTTTTACTACAATATAACACCTTGATTATTAATATGATACTTGCAATTTTATTTTTTGAGATAGCGTTTTCGGTTTTTTTGTTATTTTTCGCCTCCG
>JAJRPZ010000030.1 GCA_024280495.1 Alphaproteobacteria bacterium | reverse complement strand
ACCCTAAAAATCAATCACTTAACTCTGATTAAACTTATAGATCAGGCTCTTCAATTTGACAAGTGGTTTTATTAAAATTTCATATTTTTTTTCAAAACATGCCTAAAAACTCCCTTACCATATATAAGATGTGAGAAATAACAAAAAAAACCTCAAAAATAGTTTCTTTTTCTCTTGGTATGCCTCAACAAAAGAGGTAAAACAAATACATGATTTGACTATATTTTGTAATATCGTATATGCACTTAATTAGATCTGTTGCCACCATAAGCTTTTTCACCATGGGAAGTCGTATTTTTGGCTTTTTACGCAGCATGCTTATGGCCACATTTGTCGGGGCGGGTGCCATGTCCGATGCCTTAGTCATTGCCATCAAAATTCCCCGCGTTATGCGTCGTATTTTTGCTGAAGGAGCCTTTAATTCGGCCTTCGTCCCTATTTTTGCAGGCATGTTAGCACAGGAAGGAGGCGAAAAAGCTCGAAGCTACGCAGAGCAAATATTTTCTATTTTAGTCCTTGTTTTATCCGTTATCGTATTTTTGTGTGAAATTTTCATGCCACAAGTCATCAAAATCATTGTTCCTGGTTTTTCTGAAACACCAGAACGTTTACAGTACACCATTGATTTTGCCCGTATCACCTTTCCTTTTATTTTTTTTATATCAATTTGCGCGCTTTTCAGTGGCATCCTAAATTCATTGGAAAAATTTGCCTACGCAGCCTCCTCACCTATGCTTGGAAATATCACCGTTATCGCAACGGTTTTTGCCCTTAAATCTTATACGGAGAATAACGGGCAAGCCTTTGCCATCGGCATCACACTTTGTGGTATTGTTCAGGCCCTTTGGGTTATGATACCCGCCTACAAAAAAGGATTTTGCTTGCGCCTTGTAAAACCTAAGTCCTCCCCTCAAGTGCGTCGTTTTTTCAAACTTATCGTTCCCGTTATGATCGGCGGCGGGGTGGTACAAATTAATGTTTTTCTTGATATTATTGTGGGATCTTTCCTCAATGAAGGCGGGCTTTCTTACCTTGAGTATGCGGATCGCCTAAACCAACTTCCTTTGAGTGTTGTTGGAACTGCCATGGGAACGGCTCTCCTCCCACTGCTCTCAAAGACCATTCGCACAAGAGATTATGATCTTGCTTATAAAACGCAAAATCTTGTGGTGGAATATGCCCTTACATTGGCAGTGCCCGCAGCCCTTGGCTTGTTAATTCTAGCCCACCCTATTGTGACTGTTATTTACTTGCACGGTAAATTACAACTCCATGATGCTCAACAAATTACCCTGACTCTTATGGCTTTTGCAACGGGGCTACCTGCTTATATTATTATTAAAATTCTGACTAATATTTTTTTCGCACGGGAAGACACAAAAACCCCCGTGAAAATTGCCGTTGGCTCCATGGTTTTGAACCTCATATTGAACCTTATTTTAATTGGCACCTATCAACATATTGGCATTGCTATGGCAACTTCTATTGCGGCATGGGTTAATGCAAGTGTTTTGTTTTATGTTACCCAAAAACGCGACATCATGCCTGTGTCTGATCGCCTTAAAAGCTTCATGCCAAAATTGTTGTTTTCAAGCCTCATTTGTTTGGTAACGATTGTAATAACAAAATACACACTGTGGACTCACGTCAAAGGGGACCGATTAATGGAAACAATTGCCCTTGGCTTCATTATCATCGCAGCCGTTGTATCCTATGCCATAGCCTGTTATCTTTTCGGCATTATTAATAAAAGCGACCTTAATAAAATTAAGAAATTCACCCAACGGCATAAGAAAGAAGAAAAATAATGACTCAACAAACACGTATTTTTTCTGGTATTCAACCCACCAATAACTTAACAGTTGGAAATTATCTGGGTGCAATTAAAAATTGGGTGTCTTTACAAAGCCAGGGGCAATCCAACGAAAATCAAGTGGAAAACCTCTTTTGCATTGTAGACTTACATGCCATTACAGTTCCTCAAGACCCCACACTCTTACATAAAGCAACCCTTGAAACAGCAGCAACTTATCTTGCGTCAGGTATCAACCCCAAACAAAGTTCTATTTTTATTCAAAGCCATGTACGCGCCCATACAGAACTCGCCTGGCTTCTTTCCTGCATGACACCTATGGGGTGGCTCAATCGGATGACACAATTCAAAGATAAAGCAGGTAAAAATCGTGAAAAAGCGGGCCTTGGTTTATATGCCTACCCGACCTTGATGGCTGCTGATATTCTTTTGTATCAAACAACCCACGTGCCCGTTGGTGACGACCAGAAACAACATGTAGAAATGACCCGAGACCTGGCTCAGTCATTCAATCATCATTACAATGAAGACACTTTCACTATCCCTGAACCCGTTATTCAGGGTGAAGCAAAACGTATCATGAGCCTTCGCGATGGCACGAAGAAAATGAGCAAATCAGATCCGTCTGGTTTTTCTCGCATTCACTTAACAGACTCACCTGAAGATATTGCCCAAAAGATCAAAAAAGCAAAAACAGACCTAGCCCCCCTACCAGATTCTATTGTGGAGCTTGAAGACCGCCCTGAAGCCAAAAACCTTATAACTCTTTACGCAGCATTTCAAAACATGACCATTGACTCGGCTTTAAAAAACGTCGCTGGGCAAAATTTTGCTTCTTTTAAACCTCAATTAACAGAGGTTATTATCAGTGCCCTCACCCCTATTCGCGAAAATATAGCAACTTATATGAACGATCAAAGTGAACTCATGGATATTTTAAATAACGGATCTGAAAAGGCCTCTCACATTGCAGAAAAAACAATTAATGATGTCAAAGAAACCATGGGATTCGTGAAAGAAAACAATTGATTTAAAACTTATGTCAAAAAACATTGCTATTTTAGCTTTAAAGCACTATAGTTGCTTTTATGAATATTTTACCTGATACAATTTCTTGGCAGATACAACTGTTTTATATTGCCCACCTTGCCTTTGCATTCCTTATGGGGGCCATTATTGGATGGGAACGTGAGCGTGCTGGTAAGGCTGCTGGCATCCGAACTTTTGGCTGTATCGCCATGGGATCTGCTGCTTTTTCAATCCTTTCTCCCCTTTTAGGTTTTGCTGACAACTCTCGTATTGCCGCACAAATCGTTCTCGGCATTGGCTTTTTAGGGTCTGGACTTTTCGTGCGCAATGGCGACACCCCCTCTGGCCTCACCACAGCAGCTTCCCTTTGGGTTTCTGCGGCCGTTGGCATGTCTATTGGATTTTCTCTTTACTACTTTGCCATGGGGTTGACTACCATCACAGCACTATCTTTGCACCTGCCCTCCATCAAGGCATGGGTCGTGGTCTCGAAAAAGAAAAAACGCCGTGTCAAAGCAGCCGCAAAAAAACCCTCTTCTTAAAACCATTCTATTGTTGTCACAGGGCTTATAAATTGCCATAGTAATCCTATCGTAATAACCCTTTAAAATGATGTTTATATACTGCCATGATTCTTCCAGATAAAACTATTAAACAACTGGCCCTATGCCCAACTCGCCCTATGATTGAACCCTTTGCCGACAGCCAAAGAGCTGAGGGTATGATTTCTTACGGTGTTTCTTCCTATGGGTATGATGCCCGAGTTGCCGATGAATTCAAGATATTCACCAATGTGGACAGCGCCATCATTGACCCTAAAAACTTTTCCGATGACAGCTTTGTTGAGCGCAAAACAGACGTTTGCATCATCCCCCCCAACAGCTTTGCCCTAGCACGGACAGTTGAATATTTTCGTATTCCACGGGATACCCTAGTGATTTGCCTTGGTAAATCCACCTATGCACGCTGTGGTATTATTGTGAATGTCACGCCCCTCGAGCCTGAATGGGAAGGACATGTGACATTAGAGTTTTCAAACACGACACCACTTCCAGCCAAAATTTATGCAAACGAAGGTGCTTGTCAGTTTCTATTTTTACGTGGCGAAGGTGCCTGTGATATATCCTATGCAGATCGTGGGGGTAAATACCAAGGACAACGTGGCGTTACCCTCCCCCGTATCATTCAACCATCTTCTTGACCAAAGACACTAAACAACTTCGTTAAAAAAAGAGAAAAACCATCATGGATAAAATTCGAATTAAAGGCCATTTTCCTGCACATCCCTTGAAAGGAAAAATTCGTATTTCTGGGGCAAAGAATGCAACCCTCCCCTTGATGGCTGCCTCCCTTTTGACCAATCAACCTTTAAAACTTACCAATTGTCCGCGCTTAGCTGATGTTTTTACCTTAATAGAACTCCTAAAGCACCACGGTGCCACGTCGACATTTAACAATAACATCATAACTCTTCACACCCCCTCCATTATAGATATCTGTGCACCTTATGAATTGGTACGTAAAATGAGGGCCTCCGTTTTAGTTTTAGGACCCATTTTAGCCCGTGTGGGGAAAGCTGAAATTTCTCTTCCTGGTGGCTGTTCCATTGGCGCGCGCCCTGTAGATTTACATTTGATGGCTTTTGAAAAAATGGGGGCAAAAATCGAAATAAAGCAAGGTTATATCCATGCAACGGCCCCTGATGGTGGACTTCAAGGGGCTGAGATCACTTTCCCTACAGTATCCGTTGGCGCAACGGAAAATGTTCTTATGGCCGCAACCCTTGCAAAAGGCATAACAACCCTTAATAATGCATCCTTTGAACCAGAAATCACTGACCTTGCCCATTGCCTTGTGAAAATGGGGGCCAAGATCCATGGAATAGGAACGAGCACTTTAAAAATTACAGGTGTCCATCACCTTTCTGGTGCCATTCACGCCATCGTTCCTGATCGTATTGAAACGGGATCTTATGCCATTGCAGCTGCTCTTACGGGCGGTGAAATTGAATTAACACATACCTCCCTTGATTTATTGCCAACATTCAAAGAAGCTCTCGAAGCCACTGGAACCACTCTAACCCCAACGAAAAATGGATTTATTGCCAAGGCCCCCAACGGTCCCATTCTACCCGTTGATATAACAACGGAACCGTATCCAGGTTACCCAACGGATCTTCAAGCACAATTTATGGCCTTAATGACACGATCTAATGGTGTTGCCAAAATAACAGAAACCATTTTCGAAAATCGTTTTATGCATATTCCTGAATTAGTACGTATGAATGCAAAGATCACACAGTCTGGGCGCACGGCTACCGTCACTGGCGTTGAGAAATTAACGGCTGCAGAAGTAATGGCAACGGACCTTCGTGCCTCCGTATCTATGGTGATGGTAGCCTTGACCGCAGAGGGAGATAGCCACCTTTCACGTATTTACCACCTTGACCGCGGCTATGAAGACATAGAGAATAAACTAAAGGGTGTCGGTGGAGATATTGAGCGTTATAAAGAATATAGTTCTAAAGACAAGGAAAAAGTGTCTATCAACGGATTTTTGTAAAACCTCATTACCACCTATAGTCATTCCAAAAAAGATTCCTCTCTAGGAGCGAGGGACCAACGCTTATAAATTATAGGCGCGGGACTGATTGACTATGTCTGGAACCTTTTTGAAACGACTATATAACTGATTAAAACAGGTGATAAGCATGGGCGCAAAAAAAAAGAAAATATCTTCCTTTCTAAACCAAGCACAAGAAAAAATAAAGGCGAGATCCTTTGCAGCATCAGCCCATATCCCCTTGCGCCTCAAAGCCATCAATGGTGATGATTTAGATATCATGGCCGTGCTTATGCAGGACGCCATTATTTCTCATCCTAATTCTTATTATGATAAAGAACAAGGGACTTTTACCCTTAAATCAAACCGATTTTGCTGGGAGACACGCCATTACCGCTTCAATCATCAAAAGGTATATCAACGTGTTTTAACTTGCTTACAATTTCAGGAGATCACTCATGTACAGCATTTAAATTTTAAGAAAGAAAGTGCGAGCGCCTATTACAATCTCTTGACCATGACTGCCATTCAAATACCGTCTCATTGGACAGATAAAAATAACATGGTGCAAGCCACAGAAAATAAAGATAAAAAATATTCATACACCATTGATCTCATTTTTTCCCACGATGCACGTATTCGCTTACACGCAACAGAAATCAAAGCTATTTTATTGGATAGCGAAGAAACGTCCTATACAAATAAAAAACCTGCACACACAACAAAAGATGTCGGGAGGTACATCATTGCAAATGCCATTCGTGAATATAAGAATCAAAAAGAAGTTTAATTAATATAGCTAATCATTTCTGCGTTTACACTTTATTGCTTAGCTCCTTGGCTATAAGTATAGTCATTTTCACACCTATAAATTATTTCTGGGCTTCTCTTTCTTGTTTCTGCCTAAGAGCACTAACCCACAAAAATACAATAACCACTAAGCTCGCGAAAAGAACCATCAAGCTCGAAATAGAAACCAATGTCCCATCATAGAGATATCCCCCAAGATAAGAGCCACTCCCCAAAATAATCATACGTAGAGCACCAAGAAAAGCGGATGCTGACCCCGTAGCATTGGGGAAACGCATAATGGCCATAGACATGGCTGGTGGAAAGGTAAATCCAAGGGCCATATTATAGATCAACACGGGAACCAAAAGGGTATAAGCAGATTTAACATCAATGAAAGTCATCCAGGACATAGTCAACGCCGAAGTTACCACAAGGGAAATACCAAAACGCAAAATTTTACGTTCACCAAAACGGGCCGTAACACGCCCCACAACCAAGTGAGCCGCAGCATTGGCAATCATCCCAATACTCGTGATCAGTCCAAATTCTGGGCGACTAATACCAAATTCATTAATGTACAGATAAGAACTCGAGGTAATATACGCGAAAAATCCTGCTAACATCAGGGATGGAATGATCCCGTAAAGCAAAAATAAAGGATCTCGAAGCATACTGCCATAGATTTCTAACACATGGGGAAGGGAAAGCTTCGTCTTTTTAAGAAGGGTTTCTGGCAAGAAATAGATATAAATGGCACTCATAGACAAGGCCGCGGCTGCGCATCCATAAAAAAGAACCCGCCAACCATAGTGCTCTGCCACAATACCACCAATCAAAGGACCAACAGCAAAAGAAAGGGTAATCACAATACCTATATAAGCCATCATGGAAGAAAACTGACGACCCTTCAAAATATCTGCAATGATAGCAATACTAACAATAGGAATCGCGGCGGAACTTGCCCCCTGAAAAAAACGCCACACATCAAATAAAAACAAGGTTGGCGCAATGGCACACCCAATAGAGGCCGCAACAAAAAACAAAAAAGAAACAATTAAAATAGAACGACGTCCCAAAGCATCAGAAATAGGGCCCACAAAGGGGCTTGCCAAACAGTAACCAAATGAATTGATACTCAAAGTCCATTGAAGATCTGCTTCTGTCACCCCAAACTCAACAACCATAGCAGGTAGAGAGGGCGCATAAATATCCGTTGACATCAAAACAATGGCTATACCAAAGGAAAGTATCCAAGGGATGTAAGCGTCATAACTATTGAGGCTTTTATTTTGTTCTAATATCGGCATATAAAAAAAACTCTTTATTTAGAAAATGTCCCTATACCATAATAGGAAATTTATAAACACTTTACATCAATACCCCCTAAAATATCTACTGAATAATTGCCATATTATGATACCATCAAAGGACAGGGTTATCTAAGAGAGCTTAAAATGATAGGATTTAGGAACTTTATTATACAATTTTTGATTGTTTTCATTCCAACGGTTTTTTCAGGCATGATTATTCTTAATTATGCCGCCATGAGCAAACTTGAAATTGCTCTTTCAGCCTTTTTAATTGCCGCTACCCCCTGGCTTCTCCTAGAACTGTTACAACGCCATACCCATCAAAAAAAATCTAATCAAGCACTTCTTCGCTTTTGCTCTTCTCTCGATCAAGTTTTTTCAAGTGTTAACACCATTGAAAAACAATCAGCAGAGCACCCAAAAGAAATGATAGCTGAACTTAAAATGCTCCAAGGCATTCTTAAGCAAATCGCCATAGAACGAGGTGATGAGACAATAAAAGAAAACCTAGGGGCCCCACAAGGTCAAGTTATTCCAAATGATATAACAGAAAATAATGGGAATACCGCAGAATATATCAGAGATAAAACGCCTCCCCTCGTTGAAGTCTCTCCCCCTGATATCCATGAGGTGAAGGAAAATGAGGAAACCGAACGGACTATTCCCCTCACCCGCAAACAACTTTTGCTTATAATCGAAGAAGCCCTTAACTCTGATAAAATTGAAATGCTGGTACAACCTATTGTGAGTCTTCCCCAGCGTAAAGCCAGGCACTTTGAATGTTTTTCACGGATCAAAACAACGGATGGTACAATTTATACACCAGATCATTTTGTGCACCTGGCCGAAGAAGAAAACCTTATTCGCCTCGTGGATAACGCCATGCTTTTTCGCTGTATTCAGATGGCCAGATCTTCCGTTAAAAAGAAATTTAATGTGAATTTTTTCTGTAATGTTTCTTGCCATACCTTATCGGATAAATTCTTTTTTGAAAGCCTCATTGAGTTTTTTCAAAGTAACCGTGAACTTGGACGTAATATTATTTTAGAATTTCATGAAACCGCTATCTTTGAAAAATTAAATGAGCTAGAGCCTTTTTTTCGAAAATTAAAACTCTATAATTGTCGTTTTTCCGTAGATCAAGTCACGCGTTTTGACATTGATATTTCCCGTCTTCGAAAATTAAATTTCAAGTATGTAAAATTCCATAGCGATGCCATTGCCGAAAGTATAAAAACAGATGAAGGTATTCAAAAAGTCAGAGAGTTTAAAAAAATATGTAACATTGAAAACATAGATGTTATATTGTCCCATGTTGAAGATGAAAAAGCCCTCCTTGATTTTAATGATTTCCATTTTGATTATGGTCAAGGGTATCTTTTTGGCAGTCCTGTTATTTCAAAAAATTGATTATTAAATGCCCCTTCAAAACAGTCCTGAATCAGCTCTTTTTCCCCGCATTAATATCATTGCCCCTGGCGGAAAATGTCAAAAAAGTGATATTTCTAATGGACTTGAGTTTTTATCAACATGGGGGCAGACTCCTACTGTTCCTAGGGGGTTGCTCAAAGAACATCCTCTCTATGCCAGTCCCGATTCCATCCGTTCCAAACATTTAGAGACCGCACTTTTAGAAAACAATTCCCTTGACATTCTTTGGGCACTACGAGGAGGCTCAGGAACATCAAGACTTTTAGATTTATTGAACAACACCCCCAAAACAATGCCAGTTTCTGAAAAAACAATTATTGGATTCAGCGATATAACGGCCCTCTTGATTTATACAAACCAAATATGGGGATGGAAACCCATCCACGGCCCCACCCTCAACTGCCTCGTCAAAGGTACTTTATCAAAAAAATCCACTGAAAAAATAAAAGAGCTCGTTACCACAGGAACAACTTCTATTTTTTCACCTTTGAAAAAGGTAAATGAAAAATTGACAGGGGATATTTTGGCCCCTCTTACGGGTGGAAATTTATCTTTGATACAACGTAGTATTGGCACTCCCTGGCAACTCAATACTAAGGATAAAATTGTTTTTTTTGAAGATATTAACGAACCGCCCTATCGCATTGCAGAAATACTGGACCACCTTTTGCACGCAAAAATTCTACAAAATGCAAAAGCCGTTATTTTTGGGGATTTTTCACAGAAAATGATGACGTCAAATAAAATTGACCTTATGAATTTTATCATAAAAGATTTTTCGGAACATCTTCAAAAACCTGTTTTCGCAGGGCTGCCAATTGGGCATTTCAAGGAAAATTACCCTCTTCAAATGGGGCAAAAATGCTATATCCAAAAGCATAATAATCAAATCATCTTTCAACAAAAATTGGTCCTTCCTCATTCATTCTAAAAAACTAAGCTACTTTTAATTGATTTTTTGCAAAAGAACTCTCAATATATGCCTCAAATTCTCCCCTTTGATTTTCAGGAATATTGAACACAACGCGAAGGGTATTCTCCCCTGCCTGTGCAACCTCTCCCAAAAGAACCATAGGGCATCCAGGCAATGAGAGCTCAATGGCGCTAAATGAACCTTCAAACTGAGATTTCCCTGAAAGACGGGCACCACTTGCAGAAATATCATCAAGGGCATATGTCGCTTCTTGACCATTGGAACTCACCACCACTTTTCGGCCGCCACCCATATAACGTTCTTCCGTGCGTCTATTACCAGCATATGATTCACGTAACACACATAAAAGGTTATAACGCATTTCATTAACAACTTCTTTTACACCGTCAGTGCGTTTTTTAACAACAGATGACATTTCACGGGCCGCCGTAAATTGAACCTTCATTTTTTCTGTATTACTGCTCACATGGGATGTGCTTTCAGCGGCTTGTTGCGTATTATTACTAATCTCACCCGTTGCCGCAGATTGCTCTTCAACGGCTGCGGAAATTGATCCCGAAACATTTTCAATTTCATTGATGATCTTGGCCACTTCCTCAATGGCTTCAACTGACGCTTCCGCAGATTCTTTAATTCCAGAAACCTTGGCAGTTATTTCTTCTGTTGCCTTGGACGTTTGATTTGCTAGATTTTTAACTTCTGCCGCCACAACAGCAAATCCTTTACCTGCCTCACCAGCACGGGCAGCTTCAATAGTGGCATTTAACGCCAATAAGTTTGTTTGTTCTGCAATATCGGTAATCAATTCAATAACGCTACTGATATCCGTTGCAGTTTCAGCCAGTTGAAAAATTGTCTGACTGCTCTCAGTTGTTTTATAAACGGCAGTCTTAGAAATCTCAGCAGCATGGGCAACTTGGCCACTAATTTCATGAATGGCTGCCGTTAATTCTTCTGCTGCGGCTGCAACTGCCCCCACGTTTTCCGAAGCTCCCTGGGAAAGGTCATTTACTTCACTGGCTGCACCTTCAACTATTTTAATATTTTTATCCATCGAATTAACACTTTCCATGGCAAGGTCAGAATCTCTACAAACGCCGCCGATAGCTTTATCCAATTCTTTTTCAAGGGAGGCAGAAATACGAAGCATCTGCTCTTTTGTTTCTTTTTCCCGACGTTCTGATTCAAATTGCTTATCCAGATAAGCTTTTTTTGTCTCAATGGAAAGCAAACGAAAATGTTCAACTGCCTTTGCTCCATCACCGATTTCATCGGTGCGACTTTGATAACCTACTTTGAAACCATGCTCTCCCTTGGCAAGGCGTTTCATATAGGAAATAACAGTAATCAAAGGTTTCATTGCTAATTTCACTACAAAATAAGCGATAACCCCCATGATAAAAGTAAGACCAAGAACCATAATCATCAATTTTTTACCCATTTGATAAACTGCATCAAAAACCTGGCCATACCCTTCCATGGCAACAACGGCCCAAGTGGTTCCCATAAATTTAAAGGGGACAGAGGCAGCAATAGAATCCTGTCCTTTATAATCTGCTTCATGATCTGCTTGTGATTCACCTGCAAATGCACGTTTAACCGAAGGCAATTCAAGACGACGTTTCAAAAGTGTAGACCCCTCATTTTCATGAAAACGAGAGTCATTACGCATAAGAAAATCTTGCCCCACAATAAAAGTTTCGCCAGCTTTTCCAAGACCCACACTCGTTTTCATAATAGCATTCACTCGATCAATGGGAATCTGTGCAACAAGGGCACCAATACGTTTTCCTTCAGCATCGAAAAGAGGCGTAGACATGAATCCGGCAGCTTTATTATTACTTGCTGCATAGGGTTTGTAATCAAAGAAGAATTGTTCTTTCGATGATTTTGCCGTCAATGTTTTTTCAAAAGCCTTTGCAAGATCTGTTTTTTTCCACGGACCCGTTCTCACATTTGTAGCATAATCATTTTTTTTAAAAACTGAATAAACAATATCGCCTTTGGTATTGATAATAAAGATATCGTGATAACCACGTTCTTTTGCAAAGGAACGTATCCACGGATGATATTTTGAATGCACCTTGCTATATGCACTTCCATCTGCCCCTTGATTTAAGGCATCTTTTTCGCCAAAGGGATTTTTATTGTTTTTAATATACGCATTTTGAAGATAAGTCGCTTGCTCACCAGCCACTTCATACCAATAAACAGTAAAATCTTTTGCTGCATTTCGAATAAAGGGATTATTAGAAAGGAGAGATAAATCTTCTTTTAGCGTCGTAAAATACCTATCAAGATCCAATTTTCTGAGTTCAACAATGGTTTGTAACTTATCACGAATTTGTAAATCAGCTTCTTTTTCCGTAAATTTAAAAGAAACAAACCCTGTCAAAACGCCCATGGCGATGATAAAAGTCATCACTCCAACCATAATTTTATGGGAAAATTTAATTTTTTCTAAGAGATGCATCTATCAGGCCTAACATTACAAAATAGATAGATTGATTCCACTAGACAAACATTAATAAATCTTTAAAAAAATTTAAAAAAGAAACTCTACTTTTTTCTTTCAAATTTTGGCGTGATAATACCAGCAGAAACAACCATTTTAATACCTTCTTCAACGCTCATATCCATGGTTTTTATATCAGAGCGCGGTACGAATAAAAGAAATCCTGATGTTGGATTAGGAGTCGTGGGAACAAAAATGTTAAGAACCTCTTCTTTCGTTTCTTTTTGAACATGCCCTTTTGTAACGCCCGTCACAAAACCAAGAGACCAAATCCCTTTTCGGGGATATTCAAGCAAAACAACTTCACGAAAGGAATTTTTATCCCGTTCAAATACGGCCTGAAAAATTTGCTTAACCGTTGAATGTAACCCTCGAATTAAAGGCATTCGCTCCATGAGTTTTTCACCGAATTTAACGACTAATCGCCCCATAAATCCAGCGGCAAATGTTCCAATTAACGTAAAAATCAAAAAAGCAATAACGATACCAAACCCTGGAATTTCAAAGGGGATTATTTTTTCCAAGTAATATTTTGCTGGAATGAGGTTTTTAACTTTATCATCAATGGCAGTGATCACTGCCCAGGCAATATAAAGAGTTAGAGCAATGGGAGCCGTGACCAATATTCCAGACAAAAAATATTTCCAAATCTTTAAATAGAAAGGGATTTTTTCATCTTTGGCGGCACTATCTATTTTTTTATTCATAGGATTACTCTTTTAAATTATAGTCGTTTCAAAAATATTCCAACCTAGGAGCGAGGGACCAACCCCTATAACTTATAGGTGCGGGAGTGATTGACGACGTCTGGAACCTTTTGAGAATGACTATATCACCAGGTTTGAACAAATAAAGTTTGGACCTCATCGCCGCGACGATAGTCAATATGCCACCCCTCACGAGAACGGCTCATGTAGCGCAAAAGTTCATCAACTGTTTTAATAGCTTTATTGTTAATTTTGAGAATAATATCTCCTGGTAACAGGCCATTTAAACGGGCCAATGACCCTTTTCGTATTTTAAAGATAATAACACCACCTTCATCAAAGGACAGTGCATAATTTTCTGCAATTGCTGGTGATAAACCTGTAATCATGGCACCTGATAACGGGTTACGTCCAGAAACTTCAATGCGCCTATTGTTTTTAATCTTTGGAGGAGACAATAATGGAACTATTATATTCTTCAATGACTCATCACGCCAAACTGAAAAAACTGCCTTTGATCCCACTGGCAATGTTGCCATACGAAAATTAAAAGAAGATTTACTGGAGATAGAATGGCCATTCACTGACAATATAACGTCACCTTTTTGAAGGGAGGCTTTGTCACTTGATCCTCCTTTGTAAATTTTTTGAACGAGGACACCAGTAAGACTTTCCAAATTCAATGATTCTTTCATATCTGCTGTAACCCCTTGAACCCGCAACCCAACCCAAGGTCGAACAACTTTTTTGTTACCCAGCCCCACGCTTGCAATCACTGGTGCAATAAGATTTGAGGGAACGGCAAAACTAATACCAATGGACCCGCCCGTATTGGAAAAAATAGCCGTATTAATCCCCACAAGCCTGCCGTCCATGGTTACAAGGGCCCCGCCACTATTTCCAGGGTTAATTGCTGCATCAGTTTGAATAAAAGACTTGAAATCATTTGAACCAACTTGACTTCGGGCCAAAGCCGATACGATACCGCTTGTCACCGTATGACCAAAGCCAAAAGGGTTTCCAAAAGCAAGAACCAGATCACCAACCTGCAGTTCATCAGCATCCCGCAGCTCCAAGTAAGGAAGATTTTGATTTTCTGTCTGCAATTTCAAAGCCACAAGATCCGTTTTTTTGTCCTGCACAACAATATTCGCAGTCATTTCACGACCATCTTGCAAAACAACTTTGATATCTTCTGCACCTTTAATAACATGGTAATTAGTGATGACAATACCTTTGGGATCCACGATAACTCCAGACCCTAAAGATTTTTGCACACGACCCTTTTGTCCCAATTGCCTCTCTCCAAAAAAATGACGGAAAATAGGGTCCTGAAAAAAAGGGGTGAGCTTTTTACTACTAATAGAATGTGCTGCAAAAACATTCACAACGGCAGGGCCTACCTTTTTAACAACTGGTGCAAAAGTTAATTGAATTTGCTTTTGAGATTGTGGAATAATAGAAAAAACATCCATCGACCAAAAAGTCAGAAAAGCAGCTAACAAAGTAAAATTCATTTTCATTTTAAAACCTTTCTACATTAAAAAGAGCGTTGCCAACCCTAAAAACAAAGCGTACCCAAAAACGTCTGTTGTTGTTGTTAAAATAGGTCCAGCACTTATGGCTGGGTCTAGGTTAAAACGACTGACTATAATGGGCAAGAGAGTTCCTGCAAAAGAAGCCCATAACATATTACAAATAAGAGAGACGGAAAGAATAATACCAAGGGTGACACTATTAACCCAAAATCCTGCAATTACCCCTAATAGGAGTGAACAAAACCCACCCGCCAAAAGACTTACCCCCAGTTCTTTTCGAACGGCTCGCCACGTATCTTCTTCAAGCAAACTCCGAGTGGCAAGGGCGCGTACCACAACGGTTACCACTTGCATACCGGCATTTCCACCCATAGCTGCATTAATGGTCATTAAAAATGACAGAGCCGTTATTTGTTGAATAGAGGCTTGGAATTGAGAAATAACATAGGAAGCAATAAGAGTATTCACAAGGGTAATCAAGAGCCAGCGTGTACGCCAATAGGCCGTTGTTGGAATGGGGGCATAAAAATCAGAGTCCCCCTTTACTTTATTCATATAAAGAATATCTTCTTCGGCCTCTTCCTCCAAAACATGGACGATATCATCCACGGTGACCATCCCAATAATGCGACCGCTGGAACTAATGATAGGAGCAGAGACAAGAGCGTAATGCTTAAAGGCCTGAGCAACATCTTCTTGATCTGCCACATCAGGGAAGGCATTGACATTTTCCATCATGATATCTTGAATAAGCGTTTCTGAATCATGGCGCAGTAATTGATTTACGGGAACCCTACCAACGGGATGGTGACGAGGATTTACCACAAAAACATCATAGAAGAAACGAGGCAGCTGAACCATGGATTTCGGGCGATCACGAATAAAGGTTAGAACTTGTGCTACGCACCAATGCTCAGGAACACAGACAACCTCACGCTGCATCAAGCGACCAGCACTTTTATCGGGATACTGCAAAACCTGCTCGAAGGTAGAGCGTTCTGAAACTGGAATGCGCTTTAAAATTCTATGAACCCATTCTTCGTCCATAGTTTCCAATAAACCAAGGGCATCATCAGAAGGCAATTTTTTTATAACAGAGACGACCTGTTCAATATCCAAGAGATTTAAAAGTTCTATTTGAAGGGAAGGGGTAACACCCACTAAAATTTGAGGATCAAGATCTTCTTTTAAAAGGTGAAAAAGGGGCTCTCGGAATCGATGTTTTAAATGATTAATAAGATCAGAAATATCTTGGGCACGGAGATCTATAAGTAGCTTTTTCACACCCTCAAAATTTTGATTTAAAAGAGCGTCCTCCATGGCATCGCGGAGTCCTGCTGATACACCGAAACTCACCCCTCCTGAAGATTCATTCAAGGAGTGAATAGTCGTGCCCTGCTCGCTATTATACCGTTTCTTATGACCTTGTTTCCCTGTTTTTCCCATGGAAAGTGCCTATCCGCATTTTTTTTCAGCGATGGTCTGAGTGTCAACAGGAGGTCGATCAGCATGACGCATAGCATCAACACATGCAAAGGCTGTCATATTCACTATGCCACGCACGGTAGCAGCCGTTGTCAAAATATGAGCCGATTTATCAAACCCCAGTAAAATTGGCCCAATAGGTTGCGCATCGGCCAAAGTTTTAACGAGATTAATAGCGATATTTGCCACATCAATATTAGGCATAATCAATGTATTGGCAGCCCCATTTAATTTTGATTCTGGAAAATTTTTCTCGCGGATAGCTTCGATCAAAGCAGCATCACCGTGCATTTCACCATCCACCATCAACTCGGGTGCCGTGTCATGTAGAATCTGAACTGCCTCTTTCATTTTAAGGGATGTCGGTGTCTCACTGGTTCCAAAATTAGAATGGGCCAAAAGAGCAACCTTTGGTTCCATGCCAAATTGTCGCACTTGCTCCGTTGCTAGTAATGTAATTTCAGCAAGCTCTTGTGCATTAGGATCCTGATTAACATACCCATCACCAAAAAAGTATATGCCTTTATTCATGGACATAATGCTAACGGATGCAGCCGACTGAACTCCTGGTGCCAAACCGACAACGTTTTGAATAATTTCAAGGTGATGACGATAGCGGCCAACGGCCCCGCACAGCATACAATCAGCATCGCCTAAAACAACCATCAAAGCCGCAATAACCGATGTATTTGTTCGAACAATTGTTTTTGCAAAATCAGGTGAAACGCCCTGTCTAGACATTTGTTTATGATAGGCTTGCCAATACTGTGTAAAACGTGAATCTTCTTCTGGATCAACAAGTTGAACATCCTCTCCCAAGGTCATACGCAACCCTAAACGTTCGATTCTTGCCGCCACAACGCGCCTACGACCAATCAAAATAGGCTCAGCAAGTCCCTCATCTACAATGATTTGCGCTGCGCGCAACACGCGCTTATCCTCACCATCTGCATAAGCAATACGTTTTTTAAGAGTACATGCCTTATCAAAAATAGGTTCCATTGCAACACTGGAACGATAGATATACTGGGATAATTTTTGTTTATAAGCAGAAATATCCTCGATGGGGCGTAATGCCACACCAGAGTCATGTGCTGCCTTTGCAACGGCTGGTGCAATATGCATCATCAAACGAGGATCCAAAGGCTTTGGGATTAAATAATTAGGTCCAAATTTAAGATCTTCCGCGCTGTAAGCATTGGCAACAACTTCCGTTGTTTCTGCTTTCGCAAGAGCAGAAATCGCTTCCACACAAGCAACTTTCATCTCTGCATTAATACATGTGGCCCCGCAATCAAGAGCGCCTCTAAAAATAAAAGGAAAACACAAAACATTATTCACTTGATTAGGAAAATCAGATCGACCCGTTGCAACAATAGCATCGGGACGTATTTCTTTGGCAAGTTCAGGATCAATTTCTGGATAAGGATTCGCCAAAGCCATGATAAGAGGGGTTTTTGCAAATTTCTGAAGCATTTCAGGCTTTAAAACATTTCCAGCAGAAAGTCCCAAGAATATATCAGCCCCTTCAACCACATCGCCCAACTGACGGGCTTTGGTATTAATGGCATAAGCCGCTTTGTATTTATCGACTTTTTCACGGCCTTTATAAATAACGCCCTTGGCATCACAAACAACAATGTTTTCTTTTTTAAGGCCCATGGTTACGAGAAGATCAAGACATGCAAGACTCGCTGCCCCCCCCCCACTGGCCACCAATTTAACATCGGCAAAATTCTTTTCCACGATTTCAAGTCCGTTACGAATGGCAGCCGCCACAATAATGGCTGTCCCGTGTTGGTCATCATGAAAAACGGGGATATTCATACGTTCTGAAAGTTGTTTTTCAACTTCAAAACATTCAGGTGCCTTAATGTCCTCAAGGTTAATGGCCCCAAAAGTAGGCTCGAGACTCGCCACTATATCAACTAGTTTTTGAGGATCTTTTTCATCAATTTCTATGTCAAAAGCATCAATACCAGAAAACTTCTTAAAAAGGACGGCCTTTCCTTCCATCACAGGTTTTGACGCCAAAGGACCAATATCACCCAACCCCAAAACGGCAGTTCCATTGGTCACAACAGCAACCATATTCCCGCGTGCAGTATAATCAAAAACCTTCATGGGGTCCTTTGCAATTTCTTCACAGGGTGCCGCAACGCCTGGGGAATATGCCAAAGAAAGATCCCGTTGATTCGCCATAGGTTTTGTTGGTTTTATTTCAAGCTTGCCGCGTTTTGGGAACTTATGGTAATCAAGGGCACTGTCAAAAAGACTTTTATCCATGGCTGAATCTTTCCATTATTTAAAGTTATTATTTAAAGACTATTAACAATCATAACATAAAGAATTTAAAGGGACCAGACACGTAAATATTACTCATCAACTTCCAAATTCCACTGTAATATCAATGAAAAACAAAAAAACACCCTGAAGTTTTTTTTCTGAATGGATTATTGAGGGTTTTTATTGACAGCGCGCACCACACACTTTATAAGGATAATATTATTTAGAAATTATAAATGGAGTCTTTCCATGAAAAGAACCTTTCAACCAAGCACACTTGTTCGTAAACGCCGCCATGGCTTTCGCTCTCGTATGCAAACAGCCTCTGGTCGCAATGTGATCACACGTCGTCGCTCAAAAGGTCGCTCAAAGCTTTCTGCATAATTGATTTTACGCACCATAAAGCCTCTTGTTATTCTTTTATGGAATTTTAAGGGGTTTTTTTGTGAGGAAAAATGAGCTCAATCATGAATCAGACAACTTCTAAACTATATCAAATTCGTAAAAATACTTCTTTTCGCGCCATCATGAATCATGGACAGAAATGGATTACGCCTGGGTTTATTATATTTAAAGCCCCCTGCACTCATCTGCAGGAACTCCATAAGGGGGAGGGACAAGATATTTTCAAGGGTATAGTTGCCTCAAAAAAAGTCGGGAATGCCGTTAAACGAAATCGTGCAAAACGGCGTCTTCGTGAAATCATGAGACTTTCCCTTTTAGAAAATGAATATCAAGAATTCAATATCCAAGGCCACGCCATAGTCCTTATTGCACGGCAGAAAGTTTTCGATATGCCCTTTGAAAAATTAAAAAGTGACCTTAAATGGGCCTTAAAAAAACTCAATAAACCCAAAACAGAATCCTTGTAAGGCTTGGAATAATGCTCAGGCAATTTAAGTTTTTTTTAAAAAAAACAGCAACTCTTTCCCTTATTGGGTTGATTGTGGTATATCAGAAATGTATTTCGGCGTTTATTCCAGCACGCTGTCGTTTTTTACCGACTTGTTCGACCTATGGTATCGAAGCCATCAAAGCTCACGGCGCCTTAAAAGGCTTAGTTCTTTTATTAAAACGACTTGGAAAGTGCCACCCCATCACGTTTTTAGGAGCAAGCTCTGGGTTTGATCCCGTGCCACCTAAAAAGAAAAAAATTGTTAAAGAAAAGAGAGAAAAAGATGCAACAACCAGATAGCGGCAATACAAAAAACATGATTCTCGCCATGGGGCTTACCATGGCCATCCTCGTGGGCTGGAGTGTCTTTTTCGATCAACCGCCTGTGGCTCCTGTTCAAACGGAACAAACTCAATCTTCTGGAACCGACGTCAGTGCGCCCAATACGGCCAAACCAAATTTAAATGGCATGACTCCAGGCACAGCTTCTGTGCCAACCATGACATCTGGCATATCCCTTAAGGACTCTAAACGCCTTCGAATTGAAACAGCCAAACTTTCTGGATCCATTCGTCTCAAGGGAGCACGACTGGATGATCTAACTCTCACACAATATAACGAAGCCCTTGATGACAGCGGTGATAACATCAAACTTCTGGTACAGGATGGCCTTTCCAATGCTTATTTTGCAGATTTTGGATGGCTTGGCCAAACACAAGCTGGTACCCCTCTTTCTCTTTTACCTGATGCAAACACCAACTGGCAGGTTCGTGGTAATGAGGTCCTAACACCAACGACTCCTATTATTTTGACCTTTTCTACGGGAACTGGCGTGATATTCGAACGGGAAATTGCCGTGGATGATAATTATGTTTTCACCATCAAAGATACGGTTTCCAACACGGGTCCCTCTTCCTTAAATCTTTACTCTTACGGCATGATTTCTCGTAATGAAGTTCAAGATGTTTCAAGTTTTTTCATCCTTCACGAAGGCCCCATTGGGTATCTTGGAGACAAACTCATCGAGCACAAATATGATGATCTGGATGAAAAACAACAAGTACACAATTCCGTTGGGGGTTGGGCTGGCTTGACAGATAAGTATTGGCTCACTGCCTTACTTCCTCCACAGGACCAAAATATCAAAACAACCTATCGCCAAAGCATTGAAAATAATACAAAACGTTATTTTACAGATTATGTCGGTCCTGCCATCTCTCTGTCGCCTGGGGAAACAAAATCTTATACGAATCATTTTTATGCTGGTGCTAAAATTCTTGATCTTCTTGATTCTTATGAAGAAAAATTGGGTGTTAAACATTTTGACTTGGCCGTTGATTTTGGTTGGTTTTATTTTTTGACAAAACCTATTTTCCACGTATTGAACATGGCAAAAGACTACCTTGGTAATTTTGGTCTTGCTATTTTATTGCTCACAGTTATTTTAAAATTGCTTTTCTTTCCCCTTGCCAACAAATCATATCGCTCTATGGCACGCATGAAACAATTGCAACCCAAGATGGCAAAATTAAAAGAACAACACAAAGATGATCGCATGGCTATGAACCAAGCCCTCATGGACCTTTATAAAAAAGAAAAAGTAAATCCCATGGCAGGTTGCTTGCCTATGATTATTCAGATTCCTGTTTTCTTTGCCCTCTATAAAGTCTTGTTCGTAAGCATTGAAATGCGTCACGCTCCTTTTTATGGCTGGATCCAAGATCTCTCTGCCCCTGATCCCACAAGCATATTCAATCTCTTTGGTCTGTTGCCTTATGATGTCCCAAGCTTCCTCCTCATTGGTGCATGGCCTTTGATCATGGGGGCAACCATGTTCATGCAACAACGTTTAAATCCCACACCTCAAGACCCTATCCAAGAGAAAATGTTCATGCTCATGCCCGTAGTCTTTACGGTGATGTTGGCGAGCTTCCCTGCTGGTCTTGTGATTTACTGGGCTTGGAATAACACCCTGACCATTGCGCAACAATGGACCATCATGCGCATGGAATCCAAACGCAAGAAAAACCAAACACAAGGCTAAACTAATGTCAGAGTCAGAAATAGATAAACAAGATATTACATTTACACCAGAGGAAATTAAAGCCAATGCCGAGCGCATGAAACGTACTCGTTGGCTTTTTGAACACTCCTGTAAATTTGTTACATCCGTCTATGACTTGGACAAACTTCCCCAAGGTGATCGCGTTGAGATCGCCTTTGCTGGTCGTTCTAACGTTGGAAAATCGAGCCTTATCAATTTCATTTTTAGCCAGAAATATCTTGCTAAAGCCTCCAGCACACCTGGTCGCACCCAATGCTTGAATTTCTTTGAAATGAATCATCATATGCATGTTGTTGATATGCCAGGGTATGGCTATGCCAAGGCTCCAAAAAGCATGGTTGATGAGTGGAATGTGATGCTGCGTCGATACCTTCAGGGACGTGCACAACTAAAACGTGTTTTTCTTTTGATTGACGCCCGTCATGGTTTAAAAAAAAATGACATTGACATCATGGATATGTTGGATAGTGCGGCTGTATCCTATCAAGTAATTCTGACGAAAACCGATAAAATCAAAGCAGCTGGCTTGCCAAAGCTCGTTCAATCGGTTCTGGATACTGCACCAAAGCACCCAGCCCTTTATCCTGAAGTCCTGACCTCAAGTTCTGAAAAAGGGCAGGGCCTCATGGATATTAAACACGCCATCAGCCGTGTTTACGTAGATTTTTCAAATTAGATTCTTTTATAAATTTTCCATTTTATAAAATATCCGAAGGTAATTTTCACGTTGATAAGCCAATAAATTATCATGAAGGTCTTCTTGTCCAGGGAAAATAATAATTTGATAATGTCCATCCCTCAAAATTAAGTTTAATGTATTTTCAGGCCTTTGTGTCCCTGCTTCAACATTAAAATATTCAGTCACCAGTTGTGCACCTTGATAAGAATCATAAGTAAAAACATTCAAATGAACGCCTGAAATATGGGCAAGTGCCACTGCTAATCCTGTGGGAAAACTACCGAATGAGGTTGCACCGCTTGGCAAAGACAAATTTGAATCTCTATAAATGTTCAAGTAATTTTCCACACTATTAACATTGTAAACAGTCGCAAGATCATCAGAGGTAATTCCTTCTTTCACCAGACGATTAAATTCTGTATCGGCAGAAAAAGACTGAAGTAGGTTAATATACTCATCGCGACTTTTAAAGTAAACACCTTTTTCTTTCAATTCTGAATTTACTGATCCAAAACAACGGAATAAACAGTTATTTTCACTTCCAGAAACATTAAAGCGAGCAATGGGTGTAACCCAGTCACCATTCTGAATGAATGTGATTTGGCCAGATTCTTTTTGAGTTTTTAGCTCATTAGCCAATATATCAGAATTATCTTTGTAAAATTGAACAAACTCTTCTGTTTCGCCAATAAAATCTTCACAAGAAGCCTGCAATGCTAATTCCAGTTGGTTGTCTTGCTCCTCCCTTCCTGCTAAGGACATTTGCAGTGCCGCTTCCAGTTGCTGTTCCTCAAGAATAGACGTTGAAAGGGCAATAGTGGGTTCTAATAAAGATAATAATTGGCAAGCAGCTGCAATCAATGAGAATTTTTTCATAACACGTTAGTCCTTCATAGTTATACTCAGAATGAATATAACTATGAAAATAAAATTTTACAAGTATTTTAAAAAAAATATAAAAAATTGACAATCAATAATTATTCTATTTATCTTTTTACATATAAAAAGACAGAAAATTAAATGTTAAATCTAAAGTGAAAAACGTCTCCATCCCTTACAACGTAATCACGGCCTTCTTGACGGAATTTACCAACGGCTTTTGCCCCTTGCTCGCCTTTGTGCTCTATATAATCTTCATAGGCCACGGTTTCAGCACAAATAAAACCCCGTTCAAAATCCGTATGAATTTCTCCTGCGGCTTGTGGCGCTTTTCTATCTTTCTTTAGGGTCCAAGCACGAGCTTCTTTGGGACCTATGGTAAAGAATGTGATAAATTTTAAAAGCTTATACCCCTCGCCAATGACTTGAGTCAATCCCGTTTCTGTAAGACCAATACTTTCAAGAAACTCACTCTTTTCTTCATGGGTTTCAAGGGCCGCAATTTCTGCTTCAATGGCAGCAGAAATAACCACATGGCGCGCGCCCTCAGTTGCGGCACGTTCTGCCATTTTCAGCGTGAGGGGATTCCCTTTTGCCGCATCGTCTTCACTAACATTACAAACATAAAGCACTGGTTTACTGGTAATAAGTTGGAGATTTTTTAAAATGGGTTCTTCTTCTTCGGAAATTTCTAAGAAACGTGCTGGCTTGCCTCCTTCAAGAACAAACAAAACACGCTTAACCATATCAAGGGTTTCTTTTGCTTCTTTATCGCCCCCTTTGGCTTTTTTCTCAAGGTTTTTCATGCGTTTTTCAAGACTTTCAAGGTCGGAAATCATCAACT
Source organism: Alphaproteobacteria bacterium (assembly GCA_024280495.1). Classification (GTDB taxonomy): domain Bacteria; phylum Pseudomonadota; class Alphaproteobacteria; order Caedimonadales; family UBA9215; genus UBA9215. Next base: position 6,725 of record JAJRPZ010000030.1, on the reverse strand, counting down.
CTGTTTCAATGATGTCGACATCTCGAATGGGATCAACACCGCCTTCAACATGTGTAATATCGTCATCTTCAAAACAACGCACCACATGAACAATGGCATCCACCTCACGGATATTACCCAGGAATTGGTTTCCCAATCCCTCGCCCTTACTGGCGCCTTTCACAAGGCCTGCAATATCAACAAATTCAAGTTGTGTCGGTAAAATTTCTTTAGAGCCAGCAAGCTCGGCCAATTTAAAAAGGCGTTCATCGGGCACTGCCACACGACCAACATTAGGTTCAATGGTGCAAAAAGGATAATTTGCAGCTTCTGCTGCTGCCGTTTTTGTTAACGCATTAAAAAGTGTTGATTTCCCAACATTTGGTAACCCTACGATACCGCATTTAAAACCCATGATTTCTATTCCTTATTACAAAAAAGTTCTTATTTCTTTATAACGGAAATGCCCAAAAACCAAAAGGGTAATCCTAAAATTCATAAACATATATTAGTTCTCGCCTTGTTTTCTTTAAAAAGAGAGCTTAAAATTAAAAGAACATAACAGGAAAATGGAATGCATTAATGTTTGAAGGTTTTAAAAAATTTATTTTAAAAGGCAACGTTGTGGATATGTCCACGGGTATTATGATTGGAGCCGCCTTTACGACCTTAGTGAAATCTCTCGTAACCGATATTATGTCCCCTCCCCTTGGGCTTATTATTGATAACATTGATTTTAGTGATCTTTTTATAACCCTTAGAAATGGAGTCCCCTTACCTCCCTATAAAAGCCTCGTCATGGCTCAAAATGCTGGTGCAATCACCTTAAATTACGGCCTATTTCTCAATGCTCTTATGACATTTTTTATCACTGGTTTTGTTTTGTACTTCGTTATCCACAAACTCATGGCACTACACAAGCGAGAGGAATTTAAAATCAGCCGTAAAAAAGGCCCCGAAGAAAAAGTCCTCCTTGAAATTCGGGATCTATTGGCAAAAGAGAAATGATTCGACTTATTATAGTATAGTCTTTCCAAAAAAGTTCCTGTCTAGGAGCGAGGGACCAACGCCTATAACTTATAGACGCGGGAGTGATTGACGACGTCTTGGATGTTTTTGGAATGACTATAGTTTAATAAAGAACATCCCAGTCCAGATCATCATATTCAAATGGTTTTGATCCAACACCTGCATGATAAAGAACGTGCTCCATGGTTTTTACAATAAGATCTTCTGCTATTTCCTCAGACTCTGAACCAAAGAAAGCACCCGCAGGAAAACACTTCAAAAAATCAGACGCCTGCAAGGGATTAAACGCGTATACACCGTCAGGAACAACGTCATCAATAATATACCCCTTAACCGAAGAGGATATACCTTTAACAAAATAGCCAATTTTACCCTCGATATTATCGTCCACGCCATTCTTACGATAATCCAATAAATTTTGTCTCATAATTTCAAGACCAACTGGATGAAGATTTAGTTTTTCTTCCATATAGGGCCCCATAAGAGGTATAAGTTTAGAAGGATCATCAAGAGTTATAACAGCGGCGCGTATTTTCGACATAGACCCCGTTAAACTAGCCCATAAACCATTGTAATTCAGGGCATTTTCAAGATTATAGGCCCCTTCTTCTTGATCCATATTATCAATGGCATATGTTCCTGAGTCATGCCCTTGGCCATGCTCCACAACGACTTTTAAGGGGTCATTTTCTCCCTTGGGATTATGGGCTTTTAAAAAAGCATAAACCTGGTCCAGTGACGTAAAATTATCTTTAGTTCCACCAGAAATACGTGTTGGAATATCCCAAATGGGCGAATCATTATATCCAGTGGTTATTAGGGTCGTTGCAAAATCATTCAATGCAATAAAAGTAGGGGGAACAAATGCTTCCTCGAAAATATCAATGATTTCTGGCATTAAAGCCGCTAATATTTGAGCCGTTCCAATGGATTCACCATGCCATATGATTTTTTCACGATTGACACCTTTCATTCCAGATAAAAGCCTGTGGCAAATTTGAACGAACGTCCCGTTGGCAAGCATACTTTCCTGAAGCTGATTATCAACAATAGAGGCTTTTTGTTCACTTCCTACAATATCAGGAATCAAACAAGGAAACCCTGCCCTTGCATATGCTTCTCCCTTGGAAAGCTCACTAACACGAGCCCCCTTACTACCAGGATTAAGTAAAACTGCACCTGAATCTTCTATTCGCTCATCCGATATAAATAGATGCATGATCACATTTTCTTCTTTAAGAGGTTCAGAAAAAGGCTGAGCTTCAAAAAAGCCATTAATAAGATCTGTCGCTGTCTTTAGGTTTGAAGGAGCCGTTCCCATACGTAGATTTGAGCCTATTTCAGGCATAACAGCAAATTGAATATGTTCCGAAAAAGTATTGCTAGACATGGTCCCCTTCGGGCGCTTAAAAGCAAAAACATAATGGACCACGGCGTTATTATGGCTTACTTCTAGAAATGACTCCAAATCCAAATCCTGAATTTGCTCCGCTGTGACAACGGGGACTTCATATCTCAGAGTATGGGCTTGTCTGCCATTTGGATGAATGGTACCAGGGCGGCCAGCGCCAGCTTTAAATGAATAGGCAACGGTTTCAGGTACCGAAGCCGTAGAAGCAAGTGCGTTTTGAGAAATTGCACAAAACAGAAAAGCAGCACATGATAATTTAGTTAATAATTTTTTCATTATTAATTCCTTTGTTACACATAAATATCGTTAGAGAATTGCAACTCTATAGTCAATAAAAAAAGTGTTTAATTATAGTTATCCATTTGTTTCTTAATAAAAATTAAAAAATATTTTACTGATATTCATTCTTATTTCTCTTTCTCCTTGCGCATCGTCCTAAAAGCGCTAAAATATTCGTAAATAAATAAAAAAAGAAATTGCAATGACTCATCCTGTCCTCTCAAAATTTTCACCACAAGCACTTTTCTACCTTTTCATGCCCCTTTTACTACTCGGGCCTGCGGTGGCTGGTGCCCCTATGGATTGGCAGCTTTGGTATCAAGATGCCGCGAGCCCTGTGATGGAACGCATTGACAGCATGCATACAAGTCTTATGTGGACGATTTCCATCATTTTACTTTTAGTAACCGCAGTACTCGCCTTTACCCTATGGCGTTTTCGAGCAAATAAAAATCCTGTGGCTTCAACAACAACCCATAACGTCCCCCTTGAAATATTATGGACGTTGGTACCCGTAATCATCGTTGCCACAATTGCTTTTCCCTCCATTAAACTTATTTACTTTATGGATAAAACCGAGAATGCTGACATGACCGTTAAGGTTATTGGGCATCAATGGTACTGGGAATATGAATACCCAGACCATAATATAAGTTTTGACTCTTTTATGCTAAACAAAGATCAACTAAAGCCTGGGCAACTCCGAAATCTCGAGGTCGATCGTCATGTGATCTTGCCAGTTGGTAAAAATGTCCGTATCCTTGCCGCATCCGCAGACGTTTTGCATAGCTGGGCTGTTCCTGCCTTTGGTATTAAACAAGACACCGTTCCTGGGCGCATTCGAGAAACATGGGTTCGCGTCAATAAACCAGGTACCTATTATGGTCAATGTTCAGAATTATGTGGCAGTGGACATGGTTTTATGTCTATTGCAGTGACAGCAGTTTCTCAAGAAGAATTTGATGCCTGGGTCATTAAAGAAGGTGGTAAATTACCAACCACAAAGGATGATAAAAAATTAGAAAAAAATACCCCCACAGGAACTCAAACACCTGCTGCATAATATAAAGACAAATTATAAAACGCTCCAACTAAGAGGGGGTATAAGAAAATCAAAGGAAGAACAATGAGTACAGTTGCTGCACAAGCCCCGAAAACGACACCACCGAGCCACGGGCACGATCACCATGCTCCAACAGGGTGGCGTCGTTGGGTCTTATCAACCAATCATAAAGATATAGGCACGATGTATATCATTTTCTCTATCTTTGCCTCTATCATTGGTGGAGCTTTTTCCATGATGATCCGCGCCCAGTTGATGGAGCCAGGCCTCGAATACCTTTCTGGTACAACAGACCTCAAACAATATTATAATGTTATTATCACGGCCCATGGCTTAATCATGATTTTCTTTGTTGTCATGCCAGGTCTTATTGGAGGCTTTGGAAACTGGATGATGCCTTTGATGATTGGCGCACCAGACATGGCCTTTCCCCGCATGAACAACATCAGTTTTTGGCTCATCATTCCAGCCTTTATTATGGTGGCACTTTCAACGGTTATTGGCGCAGGTGCAGGAACGGGGTGGACGGCTTACCCACCTCTCAGTTCCTTGATGGGACATGAAGATATGGCCGTAGACTTCGCACTCTTTGGTTTGCACCTTGCGGGTCTTTCTTCTATTTTAGGAGCCATTAATTTTATCGTAACTCTCTTTAATATGCGTGCTCCAGGCATGACCATGCATAAGATGCCTCTTTTCGGTTGGGCTATGCTGGTCACGGCATTTCTGTTACTTTTATCCGTTCCCGTACTTGCTGGTGGCATCACCATGCTTTTAACTGACAGAAATTTTGCAACGACTTTCTTTGATCCTGCAGGTGGCGGTGACCCTCTTTTATTCCAACATTTATTTTGGTTCTTTGGTCACCCCGAAGTTTACATCATGATATTGCCAGGTTTTGGTATTATCAGTCATGTGATTTCAACATTCTCTAAAAAGCCAGTGTTTGGATATCTTGGGATGGCCTATGCCATGGTTGGTATTGGATTTCTGGGCTTTATCGTATGGGCACATCATATGTTCACCGTTGGTATGAGCGCCAATGCGAACGCCTATTTCACGGCGGCGACCCTAGTGATCGCGGTACCAACTGGTATCAAGGTCTTTAGCTGGATTGCCACCATGTGGGGAGGATCCATCAGGTTCACCGTACCCATGCTTTTTGCCATTGGCTTTATATTCCTATTTACCCTTGGGGGATTAACGGGAATCGTTCTTGCCAATGCGGGCATCGATATTACTCTCCATGACACTTATTATGTTGTTGGGCACTTTCACTATGTATTATCCATGGGAGCGCTCTTTTCTTTGTTTGCTGGTTTTTATTACTGGATTGGTAAAATGTCTGGGCGCCAGTACAATGAAACCTTTGGCCGCATTCACTTTGCCCTCACATTCATTGGCGTGAACATGCTCTTTTTCCCTATGCATTTCTTGGGTCTTGCAGGAATGCCGCGCCGTATTCCTGATTATCCAGATGCCTATGCTGGTTGGAATTATGTTGCCTCTATAGGTGGTTTCATAAGTGGATTTGCAGGTTTGTTCTTTATTTTTGTTGCCCTTCATACTATTTTTCGGGGTAAAAAAGTAGGCGCAAATTATTGGGGCGAAGGTGCCACAACTTTAGAGTGGACTGTCCCTTCTCCTGCACCGCACCATACGTTTCAAACTCAACCCCAAATCAAATAAGACAAAAAAAGAGCCCTTTTATGAAATCAACTTTTCGTTCTTCTTTTGTCCAAAACTTAATGGCACCCTTAATAACACGGCAAAGGGTGCTATTGTCTTTCTTGCATAAAATATTTGTGGACTTTTGCATCCAATGTCGAGGAACACCAACACCATTGGTTTCTAATTTTTCCACAAATTCAAACCTTGCCACACCTCAAGATTTTTTAACATTAGCGAAACCTGGAGTCCTAATACTTGTGGTTTATACTGCCGCTGCAGGGTTGTTTTTGAGTCCGTCTCCCCTCCACCCTTTTTTAAGCCTCATTGCAATTTTTGCCATTTCCTTAGGGTCTGCTGGCGCTGCTGCCTTTAACATGTGGTATGATCGAGACATTGATCTCATAATGAAACGCACCCAAAAACGCCCCCTTCCCCAAGGACATATCGCCCCCAATGATGCCCTTGCTTTTGCTTGGCTACTTTCCATTACGTCTGTCATGCTTCTTTACATGGCGACAAATTTCTTAGCTGCAAGCCTTCTTGCATTTTCCATTTTCTTTTACGCGGTAATTTACACAGTATTCCTCAAGCGCAGCACGTCTCAAAATATTGTTATAGGTGGCGCAGCTGGGGCTTTTCCCCCAGTTATTGGATGGGCTGCGGCTACAAATTCCCTTGCGGGTTTTGAGCCTTGGATTCTTTTTGCTATTATTTTCATTTGGACACCGTCTCATTTTTGGGCCCTGGCTGTGTATCGTTCAGAAGACTATAAAAAAGCAAAAATCCCTATGATGCCCCTTACTGCAGGGATAAAAAAAACAAAAAAACAAATTGTTTTTTACTCTATTCTTTTGGTTATAACGAGCCTGAGCATTCTGTTCGTTAAACCTATATCGCCTTTTTATATAACTTCTGCTTTGCTTTTAGGGGCTTTTTACATTGCTTTAAGCCTGAAACTTTATGCATCTTCAAAGCCATCCTATGGTATGAAACTTTTTGGCTATAGTATTTTTTATCTGTTTTTTCTTTTTTCCAGCCTCTTAATAGACACACTTTTTATTTCATAGGATTTAATATGTCACACAAAAAACAACTCAAAACCATTACTACAAAAGTTGATGCTCTCAAATCACGAAATTGGGCGCTGTTTGGCTTTCTTGTGATTTTTGCGGTGATTTTTTATGGCCTTGGCCTCCTGCGTATTAAAACGGGTTAGGACCTAAAGTAGGTGTCTCAATCGTCCCTCCCTAAAAGTAATCGTCATGGTGCCATTATTCTCATAGCTCTTGTTGT
>JAJRPZ010000029.1 GCA_024280495.1 Alphaproteobacteria bacterium | reverse complement strand
TCAGCAACGCGCATTTCACCACTATCAAGCAGGTTCAGACATTCCTCAACCGCATCGCGAATTTCGCCCTTTGTTTCAAGGTTTACATCGGCAACATTATCATAGGCTGTTTCAATGGTTGTTTGCAAGTTACTCATAATTCGTTGTGCTTTCATAAAATAAACAAGGAGGATTTAAGCGCAATTTAAAGTTTTGCCGCGTCAAGTCAATCCTTAGTGTTTGCCCCCTGTGCGTTTGTGGGGATTTTTTCCTTTTTAGCTTTTGGGTTTTTGAAAGTCCAATACAATAAAATTACTGTAAGCTTGGATAAAGATCACACCAATCCACATTTTCTGCTTCAATCAAAGCAATTTTCCATACCCGCTTCCAATTTTTCAACTGCTTTTCACGCCTTATAGCCTCGTTCACATCTTCATAAGATTCATAATAAACCAGTCTTTTTAAACCATATTTTTTGGAAAAACCTTCAAACACCTCTGTTTTATGCTGCTCTATCCGTTTCGATAAATCGCTGGTCATACCAATATAGAGCGTTCCATGCTTTTTATTGGTTAGCAAATAAACATGGTAGGACTTGATATAATAATTTTTGATATACGCACTCACAACACACACTATCCTTAGAACAACGAACCGTGTCATGGTGGGAATGCCACCAAAACCACAAAAATAAGATATTCCTGCACTCTATCACAAGAGAACATAATAACAACAATTACTTTCAAATTGCAACTACAGTGGTTATGGATTGCGCGGCGGCGCACGCAATGACACGGGAGGGTGCTTTTTTGGAGGGAAGAAATTTTAACGTTATGGGCGGGGCACAACTAGAGCTTACCTCAATCACAGGCAACCAAATTGCAATGTATTAAAAACCTTAAAACACGTGTCATGCCGAGCTCCGCCGCGATACCCATAACACTGAGCGCAACACGGAATTACCCTTCAACAGCACGTTTAAAGCATATAATATAGTGGCAATCATCAATTTTAAATTGCAGCTTCAGTGGTTATAGATTGCGCGGCGGCGCACGCAATGACACCGAGGGTCCTTTTTTGGGGAGGTAAAATATGACGTTAGATTTTATTCATATCAACATCATAACCAGCAGCTTTCAGCTCCTTGGCAAGATTATATTTCCAGCCTTCGTCCTCCATTGAAATATAAACAACGCCAGAAATATCATTTGGTTTTTCAATATCACCCTTAACGAGGGCAGCAACATTCTTCCGCCCCAGTTTCCCAATAAGAAAACCATGCTCAAACACTACATTTTGTCTGGCACGACCTTGCAAATTTTTAGGATTTGTTTGGGCAGCTCCAACATCACAAGACGTATAAAGCACAACGCCAAACCCTACATCTGAATAATGTTCTATTTTCTCAATAATTGTTTGGCCTTGGCTTACTTGTTCATGTAGAATGATAACCCCAAAGCCAAGACTTTCAATTAAACGAGCAACCTCAGTTTTGGCAAGATCATCATGACCATGAACGATAAAGACTTTGGATTTGTCTATATCTTGATTTATGTGAGTAGGTGTAATATGAGATTTGCTTTCATTGATCCATTCTGGGTATAGTTCAAGGCGTTCCAATATTGATTCTAACACTTCTATTTCAGCATCAGCATACCTATCCGAAAATGAGAGCAAGTGAGTCTCATTGTTGATTACTTTACTATATTCTTTTTCAACTTCGTCCGTTGAAAAAATTTGTTTTAAAAGTGTTCGGTTATAATCAGACCAAAGTCTGTACCTTTTAAATGATTTTCCTTTATCGGAAGAAAACATTCTGCCTCTAGGTGTATTAATAAGATAAGAAGTTCCTGACATCCCACTTCCTAGATCATAACCAGAGGACGTATTCTTTTCCATCCCCTGCTCAATCTGCCTTTCCAACTTCGCCCTAGCCTCTTCCCTAGAAACCAACAACATCGTCTGCTCACGCATCCTTAAGCCCCTTCAAAAACCCAGCTAAATCTTTTGTCACATGATGAACAAAATCTTCGTCGCCTGTGGCGGGGGTGATCCAGCCTTTGTCGGGGTGTTCGCCTTCGCCTTGAACCAGAATGGTGGCCATACCCATGTCATGAGGGACTTCGAGGTTCACGACCATATCTTCAAACATGGCAGAGGCGTTCGGGTCAATATTGGTCTGATTGACAAAACGTTGATAGGTTTCTCGGTGCGGCTTTGGGTTAAATTCAGCGGCGGCAATGTCATATAACTCATCAAAATGATGAGCAATACCGAGCGCCAATAACACCTTTTCGGCATGGGCCACAGAACCATTGGTAAAAATAATTTTACGCCCTTCTATCCCGCTCAACCCCTCTTCCAGCGCAAGATCAGGCGACAGCACGCTATGGTCAATATCGTGAACATAATCGAGATAAAGGTCAGGGTGCATGTCGTGATTATTCATCAGGCCGTTCAAGGTCGTACCATAATCGCGAAAATAACTCTTTTGAATATGACGGGCTTCTTTCGCATCCACCTCTAAAAATTGCTGAATAAACTCCCCCATTTTGACATCAATTTGGGCAAACAAATTCGCTGCGGGCGGATAAAGCGTGTTGTCGAGGTCAAACACCCAGTTTTCGATATGATCAAAATCAGGGGTTTTGGCTAATTTTTCAGTGATGAGCGACATGAATTTAAGACTTTTTAGTGAAATTTCAAAACAGTACAGCCTTTTATAGGGCACATCATTGTTTTTTCATAGAGCCAAAATAAGAGATATTGGACATGTTGATCTGCAAGTCGCCACTTCATGAGAGAACAAGCACACGCTTTATAAAAAATTATCCTTACTTAATTTCAAGGCTAAAGCAACAAGTTGGATTTTTGAGGTTTTTTGGCGTTTGGGTATGTGTTTGGGCATGTAAGGGGCATAATGATAACGAGGGCAACCGCATGAAACTTTATATTGTTATTTCAATGACTTGTGAGAGTTTAAAGTTTAACAAACTGACTTTAACAAGGGAAGAAAGAAGCCAAATTACTTAAAATATAGAAAATTTACATGATGGTATAAAACTGTAAAATATTAAGTCATTGAAAATAAAAGAATTTTTAATTTTTTTGATTTTGAAATTTCATGCGGTTGCCCTGTAATG